>NZ_JBOKRY010000044.1:0-26400 GCF_051972595.1 Simiaoa sp.
TCCGTTTGGAGAAACTCCGATGCACTCAACAGGCTAAAGCCCATAAAAAAACCGCTGCCCTTACGGGCAACGGTTTTTGTATTCAGAGATTATCCCTCAATGGCGATGTATTTATTGGTCTCCACTGCAGGTTTTGCTTCCTTCTTAGGAACATTCAGGGTCAGGATACCATGTTTGAACTCACCCTTGATATCCTCCTGGGTCAGGTTGTCACCAACATAGAAGCTACGCTGGCAGGAACCTGCATAACGTTCCTTGCGGATGTACTTGCCGGATTTCTTCTCCTGCTCATCCTCATCCAGACCCTTGGCAGCCTCGATGGTCAGATAACCATCCTCCAGAGATACCTTGATCTCATCCTTCTTGAAGCCGGGCAGGTCAACGATCAGCTCATAGCCATCATCGTTCTCCTTGATATCGGTCTTCATTACATTGTGTGCATGTCTGCCATACAGTTTCTTCTCTATCTGATTCTCTGCTCTGTTGTCAAAGAAAGGTACATCGTCAAAAAAGTCATCAAATAAGTTCTCTCCAAAAATGCTAGGTAATAACATAAGTCATCTCTCCTTTTCTATTAAACATATGTCGGTGTCTTTCGATACCTCTTACCTTTTCCATCCTCCGGTAACCACCATCGGACTTCCGAACCAGTCTTGGATTTCTGATCTCGATCTTCTTTCATTCTCTTGATCTTTCTTCCTCTCCCTTGTTCTAGCTGTACTATAACACCTATATATTAGTATGTCAATTAAGGAAAAATTATATAATTATAAATTAAAAATAAACAGCAAAAAAGACCGGAGCACTATGATCCACAGGGCTTCGGTCCTTACTCTCATAAATAATATAATTGATCTTACTTATCCTTTGCTGTGAAATATACGAAGAACACGTCTCCCTCGGTCTCATTGGAGAACTGCTCCAGATAAGAAATAGAGTAATCCTTGGAATCCTCAGGTACTTCAAATACCAGCAGCCCGGTTCTCTCTTCGTTAACACTCAGATCGTACTCTTCCGGCAGCTGATCGTCGCTTACGGCATCACCATAATAGGTAATCGGTGCATCATAAGCATCATCATCGTCATCATCGCCCCACTGGATCTGGAAATCGGTATCATACATAGTAACAGTAGAACGATCTGTGTTCTTAACCGTTATTTCTGCTACCAGAAGCTTATTTCCCTCTGCAGGTGTATATCCTTCAAATTCCTTGCAGGTATACGCGCTGTTTACTGTGTAGTCGAAGAAATAAGTTCTCATTACATCTCCGATACGTCCCTCTGCATATCCGTCGTCATCTGCGGTTACCACACCACTGTTACTGCTTCCGCTGTTGGAAACAGCTCCCGCCAGGTTCTGAACAGCGCTGTCCACAGGACCACATGCTACCAGGCTGAAAGCCAGTACAGTTGCTACCATAATTCCTGCAAATTTCTTCATTTTTCTTTTCTCCCTCTCATAAACCTTGTTTACATGCAGCTATTTGCATGCGAAGCCAGTATAACACACAAATCGACAGAGCGCAATACTTTATTGCGCTACCTTGTGAATGTAAGTGCTTACTCACGGGTCAGCCGCAGGATCACTTCTCTGTGTTCCGGATATTTTTCCAGTAATTCTTTCCGGTCAAACAGTTCAAATTCTTCATATTTAAAACAAGGGGACACCATACATCCCACCAGGCTGAATCCCTCCTCTTCCATGGCAGAACCGAAGATCATTCCCTTCGGAACCAGTACCTGAGGCACTTCGCCCTTTTCCAGATCCAGTCCCAGCTTCGCAGCGGTCAGTTTTCCTTCCTCATCGATCATATAGATTGTCAGTGCATTGCCATCATGGTAATACCACACCTCGTCCGATTTCAGGCGGTGAAAATTTGAAACTTCACCCTTTGCCAGCATGAAATAAATGCTGCTCCACAGATCTCTGTCTTCCTTTTCCAACAGGCATTCTTTAAAATAGCCACCCTCCACATGGGGTTCCATTTCCAGATGTTCAATATAATATTCCGCTGAATGTTTCATAAATGCTTTCCTCTCTCCGACTATTTCTTTTTCCATGAAATTAGTGTATACTATGCAGAGAAAAAGCGCAATTGCAAAAGTACTGCATGGCGCGGAATGGAGAATTTTATGGAAAAAATAGCCAGCTTCACCATTGACCATATCAAGCTGCAGCCCGGTGTCTATGTATCCCGTAAGGATCACATCGGAGCAGAAGTCATCACCACCTTCGATCTGCGTATGACCAGTCCCAACGAGGAGCCGGTGATGAATACCGCAGAAGTTCACACCATCGAGCATCTGGCTGCGACCTTCCTGCGTAATCATCCGGAATACAAAGACAAGACTGTCTACTTTGGACCCATGGGATGTCGTACCGGTTTCTACCTGCTGTTAGCCGGTGACCTTTCCTCTAAGGATATCGTCCCCCTGATGGTGGAAATGTTCGAGTTCATCCGCGATTACAAGGGCGAGGTACCCGGTGCATCTCCCAAGGACTGCGGCAACTATCTGGATATGAATCTGGGCATGGCAAATTATCTGGCAAAACGCTATCTGGATCATGTGCTGTACAATATTAATGACAGCCGCCTGGTATATCCGGAGTGATTATAATTTTTTAAGAAAGAACAGGAAAACACTCATGAAAAAAATCGGAATCATCGGTGCCATGGAGCTGGAGGTAGAGACTCTCAAAGCTCACATGACCACCACCAAGATCACTACCAAAGCCCACATGGAGTTTCACGAAGGCACATTAAACGGTACTCCCGTTGTCATCGTCCGCAGCGGTGTCGGCAAAGTCAATGCCGCTCTCTGTGTACAGATCCTGGCAGATCTCTTCGGAGTTACTGCTATCATCAATACCGGCGTGGCAGGTTCCCTGAATGCTGCCCTGGACATCGGAGATATCCTGATCTCCAGGGATGCGCTGCATCATGATGTGGATGCCACTATTTTCGGTTACAAGCCCGGTGAGGTTCCTCAGTTAGGCTGCCGGGAATTTATCGCAGATGAACATCTCGCTCAAGTCGCTGTCTCCACCTGTAAAGAAGTCAATCCGGACATTCACGTTCATACCGGGCGCGTGGTCAGCGGTGACCAGTTCATTTCCAGCAAAGAGGTCAAGACTCGTCTGATTCAGGAATTTCAGGGAGATTGTGCTGAGATGGAGGGGGCTTCCATTGCCCACGGTGCATACTTAAACGACATTCCTTTTGTCATCATCCGTGCTATCTCCGATAAAGCAGATGACAGCGCCGAGATGGATTATCCTACCTTTGAAAAGGCCGCAGCACTGCATTCCGCCAAGCTGGTAGAAGCTATGATGCCCCTTATTTAAAAAACATTTGAAATATCAGCATTTTAATACCTTTATATTCTTCTGAACACAGCTTTCCAAATCTAAATCGAGTAATTATGAGACAATACAAATTTTACTTGTATTATGGTTTCATATGCTGTTTTCAAAATGAAGATAATAATGAAAGACAGGTTTTTAATATGAAAAAAGAAAAGAAATATATCGAATATATCTTAAAACAGGCAGAAGCCCTTCTTGCCATCGACAGCCCTTCCGGATTTACCGAGAAAGTGACCGACTATCTCTGTGAAGAATATAAACGCCTCGGCTACAAACCGGTCAAGACCAAAAAAGGCGGTGTCCTCGTAGAAATCGGCGGTAAGGGTAATGCTGTCCTGACCATGGCTCACGTAGACACCCTCGGCGGCATGGTGGCAGAGATTAAAAATAACGGCCGTCTCCACCTGACCAAAGTCGGCGGTTTAAATGCCAACAATATTGAGACAGAAAACTGCCGTATCTACACGCTGGACGGTAAAGTATACGACGGTACCGTACAGCTGACCGACGCTTCCATCCATGTCAACGACGATTATCAGAAGTCCGAAAGAACTTTTGACTCTGTGGAAGTCCTTTTGGACGAAAAGGTTTCCTCCAAGGAAGAAGTCAAGGCACTGGGAATCGAGAACGGTTCCTTCGTCTGCATGGATCCCCGTACCCGTATCACCGAGTCCGGCTACATCAAGAGCCGTTTCCTGGATGACAAGCTCAGCACCGCTATTTTGCTGGGATTTGCTAAATATGTAAAGGACGAAGATCTGAAGCTGTCCCGCAAAGTCTACCAGCATATCACCGTCTTTGAGGAGGTCGGCCACGGTGCCTGCGCTTCCGTTCCGGAGGATGTGGAGGAACTGCTGTCCGTAGATATGGGCTGCGTCGGAGAGGGACTGGAATGCACGGATCGTCAGGTATCCATCTGCGTGAAGGACGGTCACGGGCCTTATCATTATGATGTAGTCAAAGCCCTGATCCAGGCTGCGAAGGACAATCATATCGACTACGCTGCAGATGTCTATCCCTACTACGGTTCCGATGCTGATGCCGCATTAAGCGCCGGCATCGACGCCAGACACGGGCTCATCGGCCCCGGTGTCTATGCTTCCCACGGCTATGAACGTTCCCACAAGGATGCCGTTGCCGCAACACTGGAATTATTAAAGGCTTATCTGGCATAACTCCAAATATAAATTGCACATAAAAAGCAGTCCGAAGACCGACAGATTTTCTATCTTCTGCCGGTTCCGGACTGCTTTTATAATACTCTCGCAAGTTAATATATTTATTTTGCCTCTTCCGCTTCGTCGTCTTTTTTCTTGTTGAATACGAACAGCTTACTGAAGACATAGTTGCCGATGATGACCAGAACCGCAGAGATCACGGTTGCAATCAGCAGGTTTACACCGACTGCGGTCAGCACCTGCATCACTACCATATCCAGGATCAGGGTAGATACTCTGGAAAGGACGAATTTCGGAGCCTCCGAAAGCATCGGTGCGTTGCTCTTAAATACGAACTTACGGTTCGTGAAATATGCAAAAATAACACCGGCGGTCCAGTTAATAATACTCAATACAACATTCTGGAACGGTGTGGGATACATCGTATTGTCAAATAACAAGAAGTTTGCTAAGAACTTCGCTGCCCAGGATACGACCGTGGTCAGTCCACCTACGATCAGATATGCAATGATCTCTTCATACTTGATCCACAGTGCCTTTATTTTTTCTACCATATTGTTCCTCATTTCTCTGTGCTTGGATTAATACTATTCAGAACCCCATTCGCAAAATCGCTCTTTCAGAGTTTTCCCAAATAGTTAAACTACAGATAACAAATATACACAAATATCCCCTTAAATGCAAGCATTCCGAAGACATTTGTGTATATCTTAATCACTGTTTATGAAATTCTATACTGTAGCAGCGCTTATAAATTTACCACATTCCGGTTCTCGCCGCGCATAAATGCCTTGATATTCTCATAGACTCCCTGCACGCAACGGGTACGTGCTTCCACGCTTGCCCATGCCAGATGAGGGGTAATGATCAGCTTGTTGCTGTCCTTCAGTTTGCTTAACGGATTGGACAGCTCCAGGGGCTCCTTCTCCAGCACATCCAGACCTGCTGCCTGGATCTCTCCTGCCACCAGCGCCTCATAGAGATCGGCGTTGTTCACTACCGGGCCTCTCGCCACATTGATGAGAACCGCCGTTTTTTTCATCTTACGGAGAGCTTCCTTGTCGATGAAGTTGCGGGACAGATCACTCAACGGACAATGCAGGGACAGAAAATCACTCTCTTTTAATAAAGTATCCTTGTCCACCTGGGGATAATCCGTGCAGGTGCTCTTGCCGGTGATGGAATAGAAGATCACCTTACAACCGAAAGCCGTTGCGATCGCTGCGGCTCTTCTACCGATATTTCCCATTCCTACGATGCCCCAGGTCTTGCCTTCCAATTCATAAAAAGGTCTGTCAAAATTAGAAAAACGGTCCTGTGCACTGTAAGCGCCGGATTTTACATATTCATCATAATAAGGCAGCTTCTGGCTCAATGCCAGTGCCAGGGTAAAGGTATGCTGTGCTACCATGGCTGTGGAATAGTCCACCACATTTGCCACCTTGATTCCTCTGGACTTGCAATATGCCAGATCACAGTTGTCGTATCCGGTGGCAAGTTCACAGATCAACTTCACGTTCGGACAATTTTTCAGGGATTCTTCTCTCATCGGAGCCTTGTTGCAGACGATAACATCCGCATCTCCTACACGCTCTGCCACTTCTTCTACCGTAACCGTATTGGGATAGGATGTTACTTCTCCCAGTTCATAAAAACAATCTACCGGCACATCCGTACCCGCACTGTTTCTCTCCAGCAATACAATCTTCATTTTTACCGTTCTCTCCTGTTCTTTTGTAGTATTTGAATCATCATTCTATGTCACATAAACATCTTCGTATCATGTTCATCAATGATACAAGCATCTTGATTCTCTTACACTCATTATTCTATAAAATGATGTCGGGGTCATAAGCCCCCGACTCTGATGCCTACGGATTGTTCCGTGCTACGCACTCTCACGTCTCCGCTCCGCTTCGGTCCGTGCTAAACATGTGCCACTGGCACATAGCACCCTACCCTCTATTCGCATATCGTGGGATTATCATCCCACTTTTATGCTCATATCGGGGCGGGTCCTAAGGTCTTTCACCCACTTATGAGCAAGCTCATGTGGGCTTAGACCTTTTGACCCTGGCATCCTAAAATATAAGCTTATAATACAACAACAGCGTAATGAAATCAATTCATTACGCTGTCTTTTATACTTTGCAGATATATGATTGCTTGTAACAATTACAGTCTCTTCAGCAGTTCTTCTCTCTGTGCCTCGTAACCGGGCTTGCCAAGCAGAGCGAACATGTTCTTCTTGTAGCTCTCTACACCGGGCTGGTTGAAAGGATTTACACCCAGCAGGTATCCGCTGACACCACATGCGAACTCGAAGAAATAGAACAGCTCGCCAAGATAGAACTCATTTACCTCGGGAACGGTTACCATGAAGTTGGGAACCTGACCGTCGGTATGTGCCAGAATGGTTCCGTTCATAGCACTCTTATTGACGAAATCAACGGTCTTGCCTGCCAGATAGTTCAGACCATCCAGATCAACAGGCTCTTCGCCGATCGTAAGCTCCTCTCTCGGAGTGTCGATGTTGATTACGGTCTCGAACATTACACGGGAACCGTCCTGAATGAACTGACCCATGGAATGCAGATCGGTGGTCAGATCCACGCTTGCAGGGAACAGACCCTTGTTGTCCTTACCTTCGCTCTCACCGAACAGCTGCTTCCACCACTCACTTACATAGTGAACAGCGGGCTCGTAGTTCGCCAGGATCTCAACACTCTTGCCCTTGCGCAGTAAGATGTTACGCAGAGCTGCATACTGCAGCGCATCGTTCTCTTCGAAATCATTCTCCAGGGCACGCTTTCTTCCGCTGGCTGCACCTTCCATCAGCTTGTCGATATCAGCACCGCTGACAGCGATAGGTAACAGGCCTACAGCGGTCAGTACGGAGAAACGTCCTCCTACATCATCAGGTACTACGAAGGTCTCGTAGCCTTCCTCATCGGACAGATGCTTTAAGCTTCCCTTCGCCTTATCAGTGGTAGCATAGATTCTCTCTGCCGCACCCTTCTTGCCGTATTTAGCTTCCAGCTTCTCCTTGAATACACGGAAAGCAATAGCGGGCTCTGTGGTGGTACCGGACTTGGAGATCATGTTGATGGAGAAATCTCTGTCGCCTACTACATCCATCAGGTGCTTCAGATAGGTGGAGCTGATGGAGTTACCACAGAAGTAGATCTCCGGAGTCTTACGTACACTCTTATCCAGCACATTGTAGAAGCTGTGGCTTAAGAACTCGATAGCCGCTCTGGCTCCCAGATAAGAACCACCGATACCGATAACCAGCAGAACGTCGGAATCGCTCTGGATCTTCTTCGCTGCTGCCTTGATGCGGGCGAACTCTTCCTTATCGTAATCTACGGGAAGATCGATCCATCCCAGGAAATCATTGCCTGCGCCGGTCTTGGATACCAGGGTCTCCTTCGCATCCAGGGTAAGCTTCTTCATGTAACCGATCTCTTCTTCAGAAATAAAAGAGCCGGCCTTGGAATAATCAAATGTAACTTGTCTGCTCATAATGCTCCTCCTTATATCTTTCAGATATATCACATACTTAACAAAACTTTTCTGATCCATATTTGCATAATTTTTTTGTGAAGCTTTCTTTTTGCAAATATGCCCCAGATAGTTTTTATTTTAACAAAGTTACATTCCATTTTCAAGATGTATATCGAAATCGTTTCCATTTATTATACAGTAAGCAGTTCCTGCAAAAGTGCCTGTAATTCTTCCTCCGTGACGCTTGAAGATTCATCCTGCTGAGCCATGCCTCTGTCTTCCATTTTCCCGGGCATCTCATGTTCCGTGGAAAATACCTCTCTTCCGGTCTCCCGAACCATCTCCTGCGGCTGTGCAGCCCTCCCCCGGATCGGCATCAACTCCACTGTCCGCCTGCCGGGGAGCTTCGACGCTCCGTACAGTCTCTCGTAGTCCTGCTCCGTCACCGGGATCCTGCCGGACAGGTGATTTTCCAGATAATCGATCAGATTCGTCTTCAGTACCCGCTGCTTCCCCTTGATATCCACCAGCGCCGACAGGGAAAAATAGAGATACAGCCCCAGGAAACTCGCAATATAAAAAGGCAGTATCTCACCTAACATTCTTCCGTCCAGAATCCCCTTACAGATCCCCACTCCCGCAAATACCACAGAGAACAGCATGCACTGCCCGGACAGATGATACCATGCATCAAAGGATAAATGTCCGAAGGACAAGCGGTTTAAGAACTTGTCCACAAACACCGGAATATTGGACACGCCTCCGTTCAGTTGGTAACAATTTGCGAATTTGACCTTGCACTGTTTCAAAAGCCGGTTTCCCGTAGTTGCCATATTGTCCGTTTCCCGGATCATTGTATGATACATCCACGCCAGCATCAGACGCACCAGCACGCTGAGGCACAAAAATACCAGGATCCCCGCCGTGATCACTTTTTCTTCTTTAAATATCGTAAACATCCTCAAAACTCCTTTCCGTCGTTTTCTCAAGTATAACGTATATATGTCATGTTTTGTACGTTTTTCCATCGTCATTTTTCTACTGTGTCAGACAGGAATTATGAGCTTTCTACATTTTTTATAACAAGAAAAGAATTCTGACATTATTGTATAAACCATAAAAATCTGCTATAATCAGTCTTTAGTGATTCTGTTAGAAAAGAGGTTGATTTACTTATGATATACAAGACAAAGGGTACTTGCTCCACTATGATCGACGTAGAATTAAAGGACGGTGTCATCGATTCCGTTAAATTCACCGGCGGATGCAACGGCAACCTCCAGGGCATCAGTGCTCTGGTAAAGGGCATGAAGCCGGAAGAGGCCATCAGCCGTCTCAAGGGGATCCGTTGTGGTTTCAAACCTACCTCCTGTCCCGACCAGCTGGCTCACGCCCTGGAAGAAATGATCGCAAAATAATAAACAGGTTACCGAAAGGCATTGAGATTTTATGAAAAAAATAGTACTGACCGGCGGCGGAACTGCCGGACACGTTACACCGAATATTGCATTGTTACCGGCGCTGCAGGCAGCCGGCTATGAGATTGCCTACGTCGGTTCCTATGAAGGCATCGAGAAGAAGCTGATCGCCGACTTCAATATTCCTTACACGGGAATCTCCACCGGCAAATTCCGCAGATACTTAGATCCGAAGAACTTCTCGGATCCTTTCCGTGTCATGAAGGGATTCGTGGAAGCACGCAATTATCTGAAAAATTATCAGCCGGATGTCGTATTTTCCAAGGGAGGCTTCGTAAGCGTCCCCGTGGTCCGCGCTGCAGCTTCCTTACATATTCCCTGTATCATTCACGAATCGGATATGACTCCGGGGCTGGCAAACAAGCTGTGCATTCCTGTAGCGGAAAAGGTATGCTGTAATTTCCCGGAGACCATGAAGAACATCCCCGCAGATAAGGCGGTGCTCACCGGTTCTCCCATCCGTGCGGAGCTGGCCGAGGGCAGTAAGCTTGCGGGGCTTAACATGTGCGGATTTACTGCGAATAAGCCTGTGATCATGGTCATCGGCGGAAGTTTGGGTGCTGCCAATGTCAATAAGGCAGTCCGTGATGCCCTGCCGAAGCTGTTGGCGGATTTCCAGGTTGTACACCTCTGCGGCAAAGACAAGATTGACAATCTGTTATTAAACACCCCCGGGTATAAACAGTTTGAATATATCAAAGCGGAATTAAAGGACATCTTCGCCATGGCAGATATTGTGATCTCCCGCGCCGGAGCCAATGCCATCTGCGAGCTTCTGGCATTGAAAAAGCCCAACATCCTGATCCCCCTGCCTGCTGCCAGCAGCCGCGGAGACCAGTTGTTGAACGCCGCTTCCTTCGAAGCCCAAGGATATTCCATTGTCCTGAATGAGGATGATATTACGACGAATCTTCTGGTAGATAAAGTACATGAACTGTACTTTAACCGCCAGAATTATGTGGACGCCATGAGCAAAAGCCATCAGATGGATGCCGTTAAGACCATTATGGAACTGATCAATGAAGCGGCAGATAAAAAGACGAATTAGCATCTTAACAATCTAAATAAGATCACTCAGCTGTGCAAATTGTTCCAGCGTCAGTGCCTCTCCGCGAACGGTAGGTGACAATCCCATCTGTTCGAGAGCTGCTGACGCTGATTCTTTTGTAATTCCGGGAAGTCCCGCATTGCCGAGACCGTTCACCAGAGTCTTTCTTCGCTGGTTAAAGGAAGCCCGGATCAGGGAAAACATCTTCTTCTCATCCTTTACCTTCACAGGCGGCTCTTCATAACGGGTCAGACGGATCACCGCACTGCCGACATTGGGTCTCGGAATAAAACAGTTCGGAGGAACGTTAGCCACGATCTCCGGCTTCGCGTAATACTGCACTGCCAGGGATAAAGCGCCGTAATCCTTCGTGCCGGGTCCTACCTGCATACGATCCGCCACTTCCTTCTGTACCATGATCGTAATGCTTTTCAGCGGTACACGGCTCTCGAACAGTCCCATAATGATCGGTGTCGTGATGTAATAGGGCAGATTTGCCACGACTTTTATGGGGCGTCCACCATTTTTCTCCTCCACCAGTCTGTTAATATCCACTTTCAGAATATCATCATTGATCACTGTTACATTATCGTAATCCTGCAGAGTCTCCTCCAGGATCGGAAGTAACGCCTTGTCGATCTCCACCGCCACAACACTGCCCGCGCGCTCCGCCAGATACTGTGTCATGGTGCCGATGCCCGGACCGATCTCCAGCACACAATCCTCCTTCGTGATCTCCGCGGAAGATATGATCCGGTCTAAGACCGTCGTATCTATCAGGAAATTCTGTCCGAATTTTTTCTGAAAATTAAAATGGTATTTCTGAAGTACCGCGATGGTATTCTGGGGAATTCCCAAATAAGCCATGGTAAACCTCCTTATATTACTTATGTTAATAATGTGAATCCTTAATAGAATTTAAAATCCTCTAAAAAGTGAATGCAGTCATACAGTACCAACACATCCATGCCCTGCTCGGGCTCGTACTGCTCCATGAGCTGGAACAGTTTCCCGTTAAAATACCGAAGATCCACCACATAGATCGTCTCATAGTGCGCCGTCAGCAGCGGGATCATGCTGTTCGCATAGGAATCCTTGATCACAAAAAGCGTCTTCCCGGCATTATATCCCGTATGGATCTCTATAAATGCATGATTATCATTCAGGAAAAATCCGTACTGGTTCTTAGTCTCCAGATATTCCGGGGCATACAGAGAGTCCGCCGTATCTGCAAAATCATAGGTGACCGTTACCGGCTTTTTCTCCGTCTCGGGAAAATACTGTATCTTATCCTTCGTCCAGGCCACATTGATCCGGGACTGCAGGGTCCCCTGAAAATCCTCCGACACTGTCTTCATGCCTGCCGTATTATACGGATAGGGGAATTTCCCCATGCTGTCTGCCCATGCCAGGAATCCGTAATAGGCTCCGAGGCTGGTCCAGTGATGATCCGTGCGGTAATAGATCGGTTCCCCCGCATGCTCCTGCAATGCGGAATACACATCAATATAGTTCTCCTCACCGACAGATTCCTTCACCTTCGCAAGCAGTCTCGTCTCATCATAACAGGGCGCAAAAGCCGGCAGCTTATCTGTCAGAATATTATCCGCCGTAGGTACCAGCATGACTTTGGCATCCCACCGGTTTACCAGCTTTTTCAGGGAAACGATGCGGGAATCCTCCATCTGCTGTGTGTATTCCTCCGGATCGTTTACCCCGATCAGGTAATGATCCGATCCCAGATATACGCCGTTGACCTCCTTTTTCCGGAACAGAATATCCGCGCGGGTCTTAATTCCCACCCATTTATCCCGACCGGTGAACTGATCGGACATATATTCTTCATAAGCATCCCCGTATTTCCCGGAGAGGAGACTTTCCCAGGAAAAAACAGGCCGGGACGCTAGTACTCGGTTCTCCGATTCCGAATAGACTCTGTCGCTGTTGCACAGATCGGCAACTCCCAGAACGAAAAGCACCGCACACACCAGTCCCACCGTCAGGAGAGCATTTCTTTTTTCATCCACACGCTGTTCCTCCTTCCCGGTCAAAATCTAAAATACAAAAACGGATTATAAGACGCATCCACAATATAAGCGATCGAAAGTATCAGTAACGCTGCGGGGATCACCTTTTCTCCCAGGCGGTAAAGTGCCATGGCGGGTCCGGTCTTACTGCTTCGCAGTGCATGCACCAGGTGGTTTCCAAGGGGCAGGCATGCGATCAGAGCGATCACCAATAATACCAGATACTCATTCCCTAAAAACAGAGCCTTGGAATTCACCAGTCCCACACCGTTTAATCCAAACATCGTCTGCAGATATGCCAGAATCTCTCCCGGCTTCTCCAGTGCGAAAAATACCCAGCTGATCAGGACCACCGCCAGTGTATAGACTCTGCCAAACACCACCGGTGCATTTTTCAGGATTTCTCCCAAAAACAGTTTTTCCAGAATTAAAAACAGGGCAAACCAAAGTCCCCAGAACAGGAAATTCCACCCTGCTCCATGCCAGATTCCCGTCAGCGTCCATACGATCAGGATATTGAGGATCTGTCTGGGCAGACCCTTACGGTTGCCTCCCAGCGGAATGTATACATATTCCTTGAACCAGGTGCTTAAGGAAATATGCCATCTGTGCCAGAAATCTTTCACGGAAGCTGCAATATACGGATAATTAAAGTTCTCCGGGAAATGGAATCCCAGGATGGCTCCCAGCCCGATCGCCATATCCGAATATCCGGAAAAATCAAAATAGATCTGGAACGCAAAAGCGACAATTCCAAGCCATGCCATCAGGACACTCATCTCACTTTTTTCCAGTGCTGAGACCTGCTGCCACAAAAGTCCCAGGTTATTGGCAAGCAGTACTTTTTTCGCAAGTCCCGTCACAAAACGTTTCACACCGTAACCGATCGTCTCCATATCCGCATGTCTGTCCTGCAGATAGCGTTCCACCTGATGATATTTTAAGATCGGTCCCGCGATCAGCTGCGGGAACATGGTCACATAGACACCGAACTGTAAAATATTGCGCTGCGCTTTGACATCTCCTCTGTATACATCGATCACATAAGACATGGTCTGGAAGGTGTAAAAAGAGATACCGATGGGTAACGGAAGCCCCAGCAACGGAAGCGATGTTCCAAACACTGTATTCACCGTCTGCAGCAGAAAATCGGCATATTTAAAAAATCCCAGGATAAACAGGTTGATAACAACAGAACATAACAAAAAGATCCTGGAGCGATCCTCCCCCCTATATTCCTCTATCAGCCTTCCCCATACGAAATCCGAAATCGTGGAAAAAAGCATCAGAAAAATATAGACCGGCTCTCCCCAGGCATAAAAGACCAGGCTCCCCAGAAACAGAACCAGATTCTTCATGTTCCGGGGAACCAGGAAATAGCAGATCATAAAAATCGGTAAAAACCGAAAAAGAAACAACACACTGCTGAATACCATTCACTCTACTCCGCATTTACTCCAGAGTCTGTCTGACAGCCTCCAGGGCAAGCTCATTCTGCTCCTGACAGTAAGTGATCACGGCCTCATCTCCCTGCTCTTCCACAGAGGAAGTGTCCGCGCCCAACTGTACAAAGCATACATAATCACCTATCCGTTCCACCCGGGATGCCTGAATCTTGCCAAGATTCATGGGATACTGCATCGTGTCATTCACCAGACTGTCACGGTAGGCGTTCAATGCATTTTCTACATCCTCTACCTTACCATCTTTTGCGTGAATAATCAATAAAGTATCTACATTGACACTGATCATGGGGCACTCACCCAGATAAGCATCATACAGATCTGCACTGACACCGTAGGTCTCATTCAGCATTTCCTCCGGGATCTCGGAATCCGGCCAGTAATCATCACCCAGCGCATCTGCCACTGCTTTTTTGGCGTTCTGTAATGCCGATGCCACATCTCCACTTTCCTGCTGTGTGCCGGCATTTTCCGCCTCAGTGCTCTCTGCACTCGTCCCGGTGGATTCCGCGGTGCCTTCTGTGCTTTCCACACCGGTCTCTGTAGCAGCACCGGTATCCTTGTCCTGCCCGTTTCCGCAGGCCGCCATGGACAGTGCCAAAGTACCCATAAGTAACATACATGCTAATTTCTTCTTCATAAAGTCTCTCCTCTTTTCTATGGGATATGCCCATACTTATTGTTATAGTGTCCCCACTATGGGGATGCCTATTCTATCAAACGACAAATACAACGAAAAGTTTCACATTACATTATATTTTCCTGCATTAAAGTCTTTCATTTTTACTGCGTAAGCGGATACATCATAGCACAGATTTATAGCACATCACAACTCAATTTTGCCTTTTTCCCGGCTTTTTACTTTGATTTTTGCCCTCTCCCCGCTTTTTACTTTACAAAAGGATAAACCCTACGCTATACTTGCAAAGGACTATTAGCGTGTATCCGCTGCATACGCAGCAGAATGTGAGGAATTATGAGTATATTAAACGTAGAACACCTGACCCACGGCTTCGGTGACCGTGCTATTTTTAACGATGTATCGTTTCGACTGTTAAAGGGCGAACATATCGGCCTCATCGGTGCCAATGGCGAAGGCAAATCTACTTTTATGAATATTATCACCGGCAAGCTCATGCCGGATGAGGGAAAAGTGGAATGGGCGAAAAATGTCCGTGTCGGCTATCTGGACCAGCATACCGTGCTGACTCCCGGCATGACCATCCGCCAGGTGCTGGCTTCCGCCTTTGACTTTTTATATGATATGGAAGCACAGATGAACGAGATCTGCGACAAAATGGGAGATGCCACTCCCGAAGAGCTGGAACAGTATATGGAAGATCTGGGGACGATCCAGGACCTCTTAACCATGCACGACTTTTATATGATCGATACCAAGGTGGAAGAAGTGGCAAGAGCCTTAGGATTGATGGAGATCGGTCTCGATCGTGATGTCACCGAACTGTCCGGCGGCCAGCGTACCAAGGTCCTGCTGGGAAAACTCCTGTTGGAGAAGCCGGATATCCTGCTCTTGGACGAGCCTACCAACTATCTGGATGCGGAGCATATCGAATGGCTGAAGCGTTATCTGAACGAATACGAGAATGCTTTCATTCTGATCAGCCATGACATTCCCTTCCTGAACAGTGTCATCAACCTCATCTATCATATGGACAACCAGGAGCTGACCCGTTACGTGGGCGATTACGACAAGTTCCAGGAAGTCTATGCCATGAAAAAGTCCCAGCTGGAGGCTGCTTACAACCGCCAGCAGAAGGAGATCGCCGATCTGAAGGACTTCGTGGCAAGAAATAAAGCAAGAGTCTCCACCCGTAATATGGCGATGTCCCGGCAGAAGAAGCTGGACAAAATGGATGTCATCGAGCTGGCTGCGGAGAAGCCGAAGCCGGAATTCTCTTTTAAAGAAGGACGTACTACCGGACGCATCATTTTCGAGACCAGAGATCTCGTCATCGGTTACGATGAGCCGCTGTCCAAGCCTCTGAACCTGTCTATGGAACGTGGCGAGAAGGTGGCGCTGATCGGTGCCAATGGTATCGGTAAGACCACTCTGTTAAAAAGCATTCTGGGTCTGATCCCTCCGCTGTCCGGTGAAGTGGAGCAGGGCGATTATCTGGAGATCGGATACTTCGAGCAGGAAATGTCCGGCTCCGGAGACAACAGCTGCATCGAAGAGATCTGGCAGGAGTTCCCCTCCTTCACCCAGTATGAAGTCCGTTCCGCCCTGGCAAGATGCGGACTCACCACCAAGCATATCGAGAGCCGCGTCAAGGTATTGAGCGGTGGCGAACAGGCAAAGGTACGTCTCTGCAAGCTGATGAACCGCGCCACGAATGTATTGCTGTTAGATGAGCCGACGAACCACCTGGATGTCGATGCCAAGGACGAGCTGAAACGTGCCCTGCAGGAATACAAGGGCAGCATTCTCATGGTCTGCCACGAACCGGAATTCTATGACGGACTGGCTACCCAGGTATGGGATCTCTCCCAGTGGACCACGAAGATATAAATTGAGGAGGGATTATTTTGAAAGGATTATTGGAAATCTGCTGCGGCAGCTTCGAAGATGTAAAAACCGCCTGGCAAAATGGTGCCGACAGGGTGGAGCTTAACAGTGCACTGTATCTGGGTGGTCTCACACCTTCTACCGCCAATCTGATCTGTGCAAAAGAGCAGTGCAGCATCCCTATTGTAACCATGGTCCGCCCAAGAGGAGGCGGCTTCTGCTATTCACAGGATGAATATGAGACCATGCTCTTAGATGCCCGCATCCTTTTAGAGCACGGAGCTGACGGTATTGCTTTCGGCTTCCTGACAGAGGACCATGCCATCCATAGGAACCGGACACAGAAAATGATCGACATCATCCATAGCGCCGGAAAAGAAGCTGTATTTCACCGGGCGTTTGATTGTGTTGCGCAACAGGAACGTGCGGTGGAAGCATTGATCTTACTTGGTGCGGACCGGATCCTCACCAGTGGTGGTGCACCCGATGTATGGTCGGGCAGAACGCAATTGCAAAAGCTGCAAAGCCAGTATGGTAAGGATATCACATTTTTAGCCGGAAGCGGCGTGAATGCACAAAACGTAAACGCTCTGATGGAATATACGAGCATAGAGCAGGTTCATACATCCTGCAGAAGCTGGCAGCCGGATGCGACCTCCTCCCTGCAGGACGTGGACTTCTCTTATGATAGAAACCGAAAGAATGCATATGAAGCAGTGGATGCCGGAAAGGTGAAGGAAATGCGGGCAGCAATGCCTATATTGTAATCAGCCCATGTTCTAAGCAAAAATCGTAGACTCCGTCTTCTTCCACCGATTTGCACGTGCAGGTGGCGTGGGCTTTGATCTCATCCTTCGCATTCCCCATGGCCACACCGGTGCCGACTGCTTCCAGCATCTCGATATCATTGAAGCCATCTCCAAAAGCGATGGCTTCCTCCTTTGTAAAGCCAAAATGCTGAAGTACCGCGCGCACAGCGTTTCCCTTCCCACATTCCAGAGGAATGATATCAGCCGCTCTATCCCACCACGCTGTAATCTGTGTATGGTGCGTACCTTCCAGAATCCGCTCATACTCTTCTTCCCGGCAGGCGCACATCATCTGATAGATATCCTCACGAACCCGTTCATCGAATTGTTTATTGATTTTCAGCATCTCATTACCGAATCTGAAATACTGCTCCAGATCCGGATCTGTACCGTTGGTGATGATAAAATGTTCGTTACTTATCGCTACCGCCCTATGCATGTCTTTCAGATTCTGAAGGATCTGAAGCTTGTCCATCCGATCAAGCGGGCACTTAAAAATAATCTCGTCTCCTACTGTTACATAAGAACCGTTAAAGGTCAGAAGAGCATCGAAATCAATTCCCGGAAAACGCGGCGCCGACAGATATCCTCTTCCGGTCGCCATACACAGCTTCACCCCATTCCGACGAAGAGAAATTAATGCATGCAGCGTCCGCTCACTTAACTCTTTATGCCCCATCTTCAGAAGTGTCCCATCGACATCAAAAAATGCAATTTTAATCATACTTGCCACCTCTATCCGGCTCACAGGATATATTCCATCTGCCGTTCTTTTGTCTTCATTCCCATCTTTTCATAAAAGTGCTCTGCCGAAGTGTTGCCTGCCCAGACGTTCAGGGTTACTTCATAGCAGCCCAGTTCTTTTGCCTGCTGTTTCACATATTCAAACAGGCTTTCCCCGATATGCTGCCCCCGTGTCTGCTTGTCAACGCAAAGGTCATCGATAAACAGTGATTTGAAGGGGACCATATTAGTGGAAAAGGGTTGCTCCCTGAGTTGACAGAATGCATAGCCCATGCACAGATCGTCCTCGTCTACGGCTACATAGATAGGGTGATCCTCCTGTTGTAATAGCTCTGTCAGCTCGCAGGGGGTGTATTTCGTAGTACCCGGTATAAAAATATCCGGACGGATCTCTGCATGTATCTGTAATACCTGCCCCAACAGTGCAAGAATTCTTGGAATGTCCTTTTTTTCTGCCTTGCGAATCTTCATTTCTATTTCGCTCCTTTATTCGACAAATCCCGTTTTATTACTTCTCCCGGTGTTATAACCCTTCCATGTCTAGATCCACGATTAACTTTCCAATTTTCCGTTCTTTTAAAAGATAGCACATATAGATGGGAAGATATACCACGGCTCCCTCCTGTTCCATATTTGCTACCGATAAAACATATGCTTTCTCAATATGATATTCAGAAATTTTCATAAAGTTATCCAAGGATTTGTGTGCCTTGTAAGCTTTCCCGGATTTCACCTCAATGGGAACCACTTTCCCATCCATTTCGACCAAAACATCCAGTTCCCCTATATTTTTCTTTTTACAGAAAAAAGGTTCCAAACCATTGGCCGTTAATTGCTGTGCCACAGCATTTTCAAAGTGAGCACCGTTATTTACTTCGCTGTTTTTATTGATCAGTTCCAGTTTGGTTTCCGCCGGATATGCACTGGTAAGCAAACCGGTGTCATTGGAAAAAAGTCGGAACACATTACTGCTCTTGCTCGCTTTGAGAGGAATAACAGGAGCTTTCACGTTATACACCGGTAACGCAACTCCGGCATCTTTCAGCCATAAAAAGCTGTTTTCATATCTGTCAAACTTTAACTCTTTATTCAGCATTGTAAATACAAATTTTTTATTCTGTTTGTTCAATTCTGCCGGAATGATATCATAAATAGATATCAATTTCAGTTTTTTATCTTCACTCTCATATTGAGAGAAATCCTCTTTATATAGCGCAACGATATCCCGTTGTACCTTATCCACTTCCCGGATATCTTTTGTAGCAATATAGATTTTTACCGCATCCGGCATGCCTCCGACAATTAGATAGATAAAAAACAGAGACAATAGCTTCTGATGTATGAATTCATCCACGGGCTGACATGTTTCAAATTTCGCTTTCAACATTTCCAAAGTTGTTTTTGACACATTATTTGCTATCATGAATTCTTCAAAATCCATCGGATACATTCTCAAAACAGTTAAATATCCAACCGGAACCGACGTTATTCCCTTAAGCTCTACTCCTAATAAGGATCCGCTCATTACATATTTGAAGCTGCCTTCTTCTACAAGGAATTTTATTTTTGTCACTATTTCCGGACATTTCTGTATCTCATCAAAAAAGACGACCGTTTCCTGCGGCTTACAATCCTCCGGCATAATCATTTTTAATTTCACCAGGAACTCATTCGCACTCATTTTTACATTGAGATAATCCACCAAATCCGGCTGATCTATAAAATTAACTTCAAACTTACAATATCCGCTTTTGGCAATTTCCTCTCTTATCAGCCAGGTCTTTCCAATCTGTCTTGCGCCTGTTACCAATAATGCTTTATCCGATCTTTTCAACCATTCTTCTATGATAATAGAGTCTTTTCTATACATAAATTCCCTCCTCCCTTTTTAACAGTATCTCTTTTGCCCCGTTTTTTCAATATGATTTGTAATATTTTGCCCCGTTTTTTCAATTTTATTATATATATTTTGCCCCGTTTTATTCAATTTACCTGGTAAATAATTTTTTTCTTTCTCGTCGAATTCTTTTTTCCATGCAAAAATAATTGTTGTATCATCCCTATAAACTTGAAGTTATCGTTTTCTATATGTGAGTACAATCCCAATTACAGAACTAACAAAAACGAATGGTGCCAATCTTACAAATAAAAATTCAAAACCATGCAATAAAGTACCTGTAATCGCTAACTCTGGGTTATTAAAGTCCCAAGTCAAATATTCACTATTCATAGTTGCGAGAGCAATAAATACTACTGCAATAATTACACACACTAAAATAAGTGAGTAACGAATAGTTTTAATTTTTCTTTCGCTTTGTTTAGCAAATTGTAGATTGATGACTTCAAGTTTTTCAGAAATATTCTTTAAATCTCCCTTGTTCAAACATTCTTCTTGTATGGTTTCTCCTAGCAAGGTACTTACAGATGTATCAAGTTCTTCTGCCAACGAAACAAGCATACTTGAGTCAGGAACGGATAACCCTTTTTCCCATTTAGATACTGTTTGCCTTACTACATTTAACTTAATAGCCAATTCTTCTTGTGAAATTCCTTTTGCCTTTCGTAGATTTCTAATATTTTCGTTTAACATAACCTGTGCCTCCTTTGTTTTGATACAACTATTAAATGTCAAAACAGCCGTTGCCACAAGCAACGCAAATTAACATCTGTAAATATTGCTAAAAATTCCGATTTTATGACTTCTTCTTTTTTTGTGCAGGAAGTTCATCATACATAGCGACAAACAATCTTGTCAGGAAATTTTTGTTATCAACATTATCAACCAACAACATCTCTTTTGCTCCATCATAGGGCAACTCATAAATTGCATTAGGCATAAGTGAAACAGCAGATTTTACAGGTTTTACAAGCAACCTATCGTCATATATACCGCCAACAATTTTCTCACGATAATAGATGATATACTCGCCCATCATCGCACGGTATGAAATTCCTTCTAAATCGGATAACTGTTCCAATATAAAGGTTAAATATTCTTTACTTGAAGCCATATCTTTCTCCAATCTATTCTTATTTTTCTATTGGATAAACGAGAAGTTGTCTAATTCTTCAGCTTGGAAGTGTCTTCCAAATAAAATTCAAGATACCCACATTCAGGACAAACTGCAACACGAATCTTTCCGAGATTGTCCTTGAATATGCCTTGCTTCGTGATTTTTAATCCATAAGCTCCGCCTTCGACCTTAACATCATAGTTTTCTCTCATTTCACATTTGCAACGAATACACTTTCTCATTGTAATCTCCTCCCACAAATTCCGTTTTCTCAGTTTCAAAAACTGGAATTCGTTTAAATGAATCATTACTAAAAACTTATATCGATTATTTCTTTTGCACGATGTAAAATAGGTAATTCTCTATTTGCTACAAGTTTTCCCAATCTTGTATTCGCTCTATCTTCATACTCTTGAATTGCTTCTTCATATGACAATTTCAATGTTGATAAATGAAAACAATCTATCTCATCTTGCGTCAAATTCTTTTTTCCAAACGACTCTACTTTACACAAAAAATAATTATTAATATTATGTCTGTGAATCAGATTATAATAATCACTTACAACTCCAATTTTGCAAACCACTTCTACCTGTACCCCTAATTCTTCTTTAAGTTCTCTCTGAATGGCAGTAAGCAAATCTTCTCCATCTTCGACACCACCGCCAGCAGTTTCAATTAATGTTGCTTTTCCAAAATCATCATCTCGTTCTGCTCTTACAAAATAGAATTGTCCACTTTCATCATAAACGATTGCTCTGGCAATATTTCTATCATGATCAACATACTCAAATTGCCATTGGGTATCTTGTAAATTTATACTTACTTCTGTATTCATTATGCATTTCTCCCTATCATTGACATAAAATATGACTTCCCAAATCGACAAATCCCGATTTTTCGTTCTCTGCGCCTTCCCAATAAACGGGAAGTTGGTTACTTCTTGTAATTCATTTTCTTACTTAATACACCAAACAAAGCCAATAAAAATATTCCTATTCCAAGCGATACGCCAGCCACTTTCATTAATTCATTGTTTGTATACTCTGTATCCGGAAGAATCCCATACTTGTAATAAGAATAACTAACATGGTCTGTGGTATATGCAGCTATGGAGTCTCCTACATTATATTCCGAATATACAAATCCCGGTACTTGCATTCGCTTGTGATAATCATTCACTTTTCCATTGTTGTAGTAGAAGAAATAATTCTGAGATATCGTATCAGCCGAGGCATCTTCAACCCTTTTACCTGTAATCACAATATCCTCCATATAGTAATCTTCTCCCAGTACCATCTCTTCCATTTGTGTATTAAATGCTTTAGATGTCAAAAGTATATTTATCCAGACTGTAATGAAAGCTATACTTAAAATAATGAAACAAATCCAAAACAAAATTTTCTTTTGATTTCCTGTTAATATTTCTTTTGATTCTTTGTGCTCAACCAATTTATTACTCATTCCATAATACCTCTAAAGTACTTTTTTCTTCTTCCTTCCCTTCGTCCAAGAAGTGTATCTCACTCAAAGAACTCGGTCAATCCCGATTTCTCAGTTTCAAAAATTGGCATTTATCGTCTTGTTCCATTCTTATCAAAATTCTTTTTTAATGCTATTTCTGTTGGGAGAATAGACCCAATTAAAGGAATAAGTTGAACACCACAGATAATTCCTCCTATACTCCCAACACAATCTTCATTTTTTCCAATCACTAAAAGCATGAATATTACTGTTATCGGCAACATAACCATTCCACAGACATACCAGACTTTACCACAATATTTATGAGCAAATTCCCATGTGTCTTTGTTCTTCATAGACATCGAAGTCCGATATCCAAATACTGAATTTATTTCCTTTGGAGCCTTTTTCATAAAATATCTTCCAAAACCAATCATCGTAAATGGAAGAAGCAAATCCATAACCAACATAAAAATCCAAAACCCCATTGTAAACCTCCTTTACTACAACTCCCGATTTGTTTTTTATCCTGTATATGCATTTTCAGCAGTATTCTTGAAATCGTGTTTTTCTAACCACTGCTTTTCATCTTCGTTTTCCGGTATATCAATTCTTTCAATCTTGAAAATTACAGGGCGTGTGCCGTCATTGCAGCAGGCAATCATCATTCTTTCATCATTTGTCCAACCATGCATAATCGAACCACCCTGTAATGCTGTATAAACATACCTACTAATAGCATCCCATGCTTCTCCACAGAATTTTCCATTCATAAGATGATAAAAATCATCCTGTTGCGGTGTCCTTTTCAAAAGAAATGTATCTCCAACCTTAAAACATGGACACGGTCCTGATTTCGGGTCAGCAAGATATTTTTCCTGAAGTTCCGGAAAAACTTTTGTTTCCAATACAGTTATTTTACATTCATGTTGCATTCGCCAACACCTCCAAATTCCGATTGAGATTTCACCTGTTTTAAGGAATTTAATAATTGTTATATTTTGTTATCAAATTTCTCACAAGCTATTGAAAACACTAAGTTTGTGACAGGTGAGTTTGCCCTTATATGTTCATAAGGGAAAAAGCAAGGGCACAAGATGTCCGGTGGACATCTGCTCTGTGCCGACCGAAGCGGCAGCGGAGACCAACAAATCATATAACACAGTATAACACAAAATGAAACTGACATTAAATAAGCTTAAGACCGAAATTCATCAAATATGAATTTCGGTCTTTTTACTCAGTTTATGTATAAATACTTTTTAAAATTTTCCGTTCTGATTCTGCCATGTTGACTTATCAGCGATAGTCTCCATTACATCCCTGTGCTCTGCGATTTTTCCATTCTCAACTCTGAAAAGATCGTAGTAGCTTGTGAGCTTATTAGGATTTCCATTTACTTCCGGTTCCAAAGCTTCAGCAATTGTTCGCGGATCGGTGCATAATGTTCCCCAATAAGTCCGAAATCCATCTCCTTATAAGTCCAGACAGCACAGCCGATAGCGAACTGCCGGAATACGGTATCTACATCCGTGAACCAGCGCAGGGTATCTTCTACGGGAGCCTGATCAATAACACCGAATTCTCCACAGTACAAAGTCACTCCGGCATTTTTCGCAGCAGTAACCGCTTCCATTACCATTTCCGTAATAAATTCGGTTCCCATGGTCTGAGACTGTGCCTTGCAGACTACTTCTCCCTGATATCCGATGGGCAGCGACTTTGTACGATAATAGTCCATTGCTTCCGGATAATAGATATCTTCGGTCTGGCTGATGGTCGGTACCCAGTGTGCTTTCTGATGGGTAAACAGCAACGGCTCATAGAAATGGAACGTGAACAATATATTTTCATCCTTGGGCTTCTCTAACAGCTTCAATGTCTTCACACTGTTCCATTGAATTCCGCCGTATATAATAATGGTGTCTCTGGCTATTCGGCGAATAGCGTCCACCGTTTCCGCAATGAGCAGATTCCACGCTTCCGCATTTTCCTGCTCTACCACTTCATTCAGCAGTTCAAACGCAACATGAGTCTCGTTCGCATAATGCTCTGCAATCTTGATCCACAGATTTACAAAACGCTTCTGCACCATTTTATTTGTAAACAGAATATTTTTTCCCTTATCTCCGGCATTATTAAAATCATAGCCATACGCTTTATGCAGGTCCAGTACAATATTCAATCCCTGCCGTTTACACCATTCCACCACTCTGGTCACGTAGGCAAAGCCCTCTTCTCTGGTTCTGCCATATTCATCTTCCAGTACTTCATAATCAATTGCCAGACGTACATGGTCAAATCCCATGGAAGCAATCTTACGAATGTCTTCCTCCTGAATAAATGCATCGTAATGTTCTGTGCTATGCACACACTGAGATAAATAGCCACCTAAATTGATACCTCTCTCTAATTTCATGCTCTTGTCCTCCTGATCCTTCACAACGGAAAATTAATAATCCTGCAGTTCTTCTTTTCTCTAGCATATAATTTCAAACATCATTTATATATCGTTTCTATACTATTTTTATCGTTTTTATGCTATATTATATATAGCTATCAGTGTTCCACTATCTTCACTCCACAAGGGAAAGAATCGCAAAGCAGTTTTGAAAAGCATTTTCATAATTTCAGAAAGGTGTCCATATGAACATTCCTCAGGAACTTCTCTATCAACAATATGTCCGCAGAGAATTAGAGACTTATCGCGCCCCTTATGATCCGGAGCTGGAATTCTACAGCTATGTCAGGCAGGGAAATACTGAAAAAGTAAAAGAATTATGCCGTGAATCTTTTCAGGAAAAGAAAGGCCTGGGTATCCTCTCGGATTCTCCTCTGCAAAATCTGAAATACCACTTTGCCATCACCGCTGCTATGCTGGCAAGATACTGCATCGAAGGAGGTATGCAAGTCACAGAGGCTTATGATCTCAGCGACTACTACATTCATAAGGCGGATCTAATGAAATCAAAAAAAGAAATTTCCTCCCTGCACCTGCAGATGTGTCTGGATTACGCTACTCGTATGGAAAAAATGCATAGAAATCATGCCTGCTCCCGTCCGGTTGCCCAGTGTCTGGAATATATCTATGATCATTTACATAATCGTATCACTGTCCCGACGCTCGCCGCTCATGCCGGCATATCTCCCGGTTATTTAAGTCACCTGTTCGCAAAAGAGATGGGAATTTCTGTCAGTTCCTATATACAGAGCAAAAAAATAGAGACCGCTCAGAATATGCTTTGCCATTCCGATTATGCGATCTCTGTAATTTCTACTACCCTGGCGTTTCCCAGTCAAAGTTATTTCACATCTGTATTCCGGGAAAAGACCGGGAAAACACCAATGCAGTATCGTGCAGAACACTTCCGCACTTCCGGCATCAAATAAAAGTCCGGAAATGTTCTTGACTCTGCTGGCTATATGCTCCGCATTGCCTGCTGGGAAGCGGAGAAGAATTTAACAACTACTGTTTCCTTTTATCAAAAAAGGTAAGAAATAAAACGGTTCTAACAATAGCTTTTCTTCCTTTCCTGCATCTTTCTGTGATATTAAATATTCCTTCAATTCATATATTTTATATTATGTGCGTTTCTTCAATATTTATCGCAGTGGTTTTGTGCTTATATTCAAAAAGTTCTGTGGTTGTGGTAAATAATTTTTTTCTTTCTCGTCGGATTCTTTTTTCCATGCAAAAATAATTGTTGTATCATCCCTATAAACTTGAAGTTGTTTATCCAAAATGAAATGGAATAACCATATCAAGTAAAACTG
>NZ_JBOKRY010000045.1:0-23776 GCF_051972595.1 Simiaoa sp.
GCGGAAGAAAGCCCTGGAGACAGAAGGGAACCGGTCATGCAAGACAGGGTTCAACCAGATCTCCCCAGTGGGCAGGCGGCGGCGTAGTATTCGCTCCCGTTCCCAGAGATTACTCTTTCAAGCTTAACAAGAAAGAGAAGAGAGCAGCTCTGAAGTCTGCACTGACCAGCAAGGTTCAGGGAAGCAGCCTGATCGTAGTAGATGAGCTGAAATTCGACGAGATCAAGACCAAGAACTTCGCCAATGTTATGAATAACTTAAAGGTGGAAAAGGGACTGGTAGTGATCGCTGATAACGATACTAACGTAGTTATGTCCGCTAGAAACGTAGCTGATGTAGATACCACCCTGGTAAATACCATCAACGTTTACGACGTAATGAAGGCTAAGACAGTTGTCCTGACCAAGGATGCTGTTGCAAAGATTGAGGAGGTATACGCATAATGGCTGATATTAAATACTATGATGTAATCCTCAAACCCGTTATTACCGAGAAGAGCATGGCTGGCATGGGCGAGAAGAAGTACACCTTCCTCGTTCACACCGAAGCTAACAAGTCTCAGATCAAAGAGGCTGTTGAGAAGATGTTCGAAGGTACCAAGGTTAAGAGTGTTAACACCATCAACATGGATGGCAAGAACAAGAGACGTGGAATGGTTACCGGCAAGACCGCTAAGACCAAGAAGGCAATTGTTCAGTTAACAGCAGATAGCAAAGAGATCGAGATCTTCGCAGGTCTGTAAGAGTAAAGCTACTGCTTAAGATTCAAGTATGCGGCACTTAAGTGCTCGCGCAAAAAATCATCGTAAAGGAGATACAGTAATGGGAATTAAGACATATAACCCCTATACACCTTCCAGAAGAAACATGACTGGTTCTGACTTCTCTGAGATCACTAAGACCTCTCCCGAGAAGAGCCTGTGTGTTTCCCTGAAGAAGAACTCCGGCCGTAACAATCAGGGTAAGATCACTGTAAGACATCGCGGCGGCGGTTCCAGAAGAAAATACAGAGTAATTGATTTCAAGAGATACAAGGATGGCATCCCTGCTACCGTAATCGGTATCGAGTACGATCCTAACAGAACAGCAAACATTGCGCTGATCTGCTACGAAGACGGTACCAAGTCCTATATCCTCGCTCCCGAAGGCCTGACCGACGGAATGAAGGTTATGAACGGTGCAGAGGCCGAGGTTAGAGTAGGTAACTGCTTACCTCTGTCCGAGATCCCTGTAGGTACTCAGGTACACAACATTGAGTTATATCCCGGCAAGGGCGGCCAGCTGGTTCGTTCCGCCGGTAACAGCGCACAGCTGATGGCAAAAGAAGGTAAGTACGCAACCCTGCGTCTTCCCTCCGGCGAGATGAGAATGGTTCCCCTGGTTTGCCGTGCAACTGTTGGTGTTGTAGGTAACGTTGATCATAGCCTGGTTAAGATCGGTAAAGCCGGACGTAAGCGTCACATGGGCATCCGTCCCACCGTACGTGGTTCCGTCATGAACCCCAACGACCATCCTCATGGTGGTGGTGAAGGTAAGACCGGTATCGGTCGTCCCGGCCCCAGCACACCTTGGGGTAAACCTGCTCTTGGTCTGAAGACACGTAAATCTAAGAAGGCTTCCAACAAGCTGATCGTAAGAAGACGTGACGGCAGAGCAATCAAATAGTTAAGGAGGAAAGATCATGGCTAGATCACTGAAAAAAGGACCTTTTGCAGACGCAAGCCTGTTAAAGAAAGTCGACGCTTTAAATGCATCAGGACAGAAGCAGGTTATTAAGACCTGGTCCCGTCGTTCTACAATTTTCCCTTCCTTCGTAGGACATACGATTGCTGTTCATGATGGTAGAAAGCATGTTCCCGTATACGTTACTGAGGATATGGTTGGCCACAAGCTCGGTGAGTTCGTTGCAACCAGAACCTTCAGAGGTCACGGCAAGGACGAGAAGAAATCCAAGGTTAGATAATTTAATTGTTGACCTGGAGCTTAAAATATGCTATCTTATATAGATGGCTGGGAGAGCTATGCGCTCTCCCGAGGGTCTTCCCTCGGAATTATATATTAAGATTAAGAGGAAAGAAGACGGGATATTTTTGTGCGCAGCACTTAGGAAACACACGGGTGCGTTGCGCGGTTTCAGTTTGAAAGGAGGACCAAATCTATGGCTAAAGGACATAGATCCCAAATTAAGAGAGAAAGAAACGCTCAGAAAGATACAAGACCTTCAGCTAAGCTGTCTTACGCAAGAGTATCTGTTCAGAAGGCTTGTTTCGTATTAGATGCCATCAGAGGCAAAGATGTACAGACTGCACTTGGTATTCTGGAGTACAACCCCAGATATGCTTCCAGCCTGATCAAGAAGCTGCTTGAGTCAGCGATCGCTAATGCTGAGAACAACAACGGTATGAATACCGAGAACCTTTATGTTGCAGAGTGCTTTGCAAACAAAGGACCTACCATGAAGAGAGTAAAGCCCAGAGCACAGGGCAGAGCTTATAGAATCGAAAAGAGAATGAGCCACATTACCATCGTTCTTGATGAGAAGAAGTAGGGAAAGGAGCTATTAAAAGTTTATGGGACAGAAAGTTAATCCTCACGGCCTGAGAGTCGGTGTTATTAAAGATTGGGATTCCAAGTGGTACGCTGATGCAGAGTTTTCTGATTATCTGGTAGAAGACTACAACATCAGAAAGTTCCTGAAGAAGAAATTATACAGTGCAGGTGTTTCCAAGATCGAGATCGAGAGAGCATCTGACAGAGTAAAGGTTATCATCTATACTGCTAAGCCCGGTGTTGTGATCGGTAAGGGCGGTGCTGAGATCGAAGTAACCAAGAAAGAGCTCTCCAAGTTAACTGATAAGAAGGTTATGGTTGACATCAAGGAGATCAAGAGACCTGACAGAGATGCACAGCTGGTAGCTGAGAACATCGCTCAGCAGCTGGAGAACCGTGTATCCTTCAGACGTGCAATGAAGTCCTGCATGGGCAGAACCATGAAGTCCGGCGCTATGGGTATCAAGACCTGCTGTTCCGGTCGTCTGGGCGGTGCTGATATCGCTCGTGCTGAGTTCTACAGTGAGGGAACCATTCCTCTGCAGACCTTAAGAGCAGATATCGACTACGGTTTTGCTGAAGCAAACACCACCTATGGTAAAGTTGGAGTTAAAGTTTGGATTTATAAAGGCGAGATACTTCCTACAAAAGGAAATCAGATGGAAGGGAGCGATAAATAATGTTAATGCCGAAGAGAGTAAAACGTCGTAAACAGTTCCGTGGATCCATGGCCGGAAAAGCTTCCAGAGGTAACACCCTGGCATATGGCGAATTTGGTCTGGTTGCTACAGAACCCTGCTGGATCAAGTCTAATCAGATTGAGGCAGCCCGTATTGCGCTTACCCGTTATACCAAGCGTACCGGTAAAGTATGGATTAAGATTTTCCCCGATAAGCCCGTAACTGTAAAGCCTCTCGGTACTCGTATGGGTTCCGGTAAAGGCGCTGTAGATTGCTGGGTAGCAGTTGTTAAGCCCGGACGTGTAATGTTCGAGATCGCTGGTGTTCCCGAAGAGGACGCTCGTGAAGCATTACGTCTTGCTATGCACAAGCTCCCTTGTAAGTGTAAGATCATTGCTAAGGCAGATGTGGAAGGCGGTGTGACAGAATGAAATCAAATAAATTTGTAGAAGAATTGAAGACAAAGTCCGATGCAGAACTGGCACAGGAGCTGGTAGCTGCTAAAAAAGAACTTTTCAATTTGAGATTCCAGAACGCAACCAATCAGTTAGACAATACTGCAAGAATCAAAGAAGTCAGAAGAAACATTGCACGTATTCAGACTGTTATCACCGAGAAGGCTAGAGCGTAACGCGTGGGTGCGTAGAAAGGAGATCAAACCGTGGAAAGAAATTTAAGAAAAACACGTACTGGTAAAGTTATCAGTAATAAGATGGATAAAACTATTGTAGTTGCAATCGAAGAGCATGTTAAGCATCCCCTTTACAAAAAGATCGTAAAGGACACCTACAAGCTGAAGGCTCATGACGAGAATAACGAGTGCAACATTGGCGATATCGTAAAAGTTATGGAGACAAGACCCCTGTCCAAGGACAAGAGATGGAGACTTGTTGAGATCGTAGAAAAAGCCAAATAAATTTGGCTTCGGCTAAATAAATTAGCACCGAATATTAAGTTTGTAAGAAACCGCGGAAGCGGTGAAGGAGGAATAACATGGTTCAGCAGGAAAGTAGACTGAAAGTTGCTGATAACACCGGCGCAAAAGAGTTACTTTGCATTCGTGTTATGGGCGGTTCTACCAGAAGATATGCACAGATCGGCGACGTGATTGTTGCTTCCGTTAAAGATGCAACACCAGGCGGCGTTGTAAAAAAAGGTGATGTAGTAAAGGCAGTTGTAGTTCGTTCCGTAAAGGGCGCTCGTCGTAAAGACGGTTCTTACATCAAGTTTGATGAGAACGCTGCAGTTATCATCAAAGATGACAAGACTCCCAGAGGAACCCGTATCTTTGGGCCGGTTGCAAGAGAGCTTCGTGAGAAACAGTTCATGAAAATTGTTTCCCTGGCTCCCGAAGTATTATAAGGAGGTTGCCACATGTCTACAATGAAAATTAAGAAGGGCGACACCGTTAAGGTTATCGCTGGTAAAGACTTAGGTACAGAGGGCAAGGTTCTCTCTGTAGACGTAAAGAATCATAAAGTCCTGGTTGAGGGCGTTAACAAGATCACAAAGCATGCAAAGCCTTCTCAGGCAAACCCCAATGGCGGTATTGTTGAGAAAGAAGCTCCTATTGATATTTCAAACGTTATGCTTGTTGTAAAAGGCAAGACCACAAGAGTTGGCTTCAAGGTTGAAGACGGCAAGAAAGTACGTTTCGCAAAGTCAACAGGCGAAGTGATTGACTAATCAATAGGAAGGAGGAAATATAAGTGAGCAGACTGAAAGATTTATATAACAATGAGATCGTCGATGCTATGACCAAGAAGTTCGGTTACGCTAATGTAATGGAAGTTCCCAAGCTCGACAAGATCGTTATCAACATGGGTGTTGGTGAAGCAAAAGAAAACGCTAAGATCCTTGAGAATGCAGTTGCTGATATGGAAGCTATTACCGGACAGAAAGCAGTTCTGACCAAGGCTAAGAATTCCGTAGCAAACTTCAAGATCCGTGAGGGCATGCCCATCGGATGTAAGACCACTCTGCGTGGTGAGAAGATGTATGAGTTCCTGGATCGTCTGGTTAACCTCGCTCTTCCTCGTGTCCGTGACTTCAGAGGCGTTAACCCTAACGCATTCGACGGCAGAGGTAACTATGCACTCGGTATCAAAGAGCAGTTCATCTTCCCTGAGATCGAGTACGATAAGATCGACAAGACCAGAGGTATGGATATCATTTTCGTAACAACTGCTAAGACCGACGAAGAGGCACGTGAGCTGCTGAGACTGTTCAACATGCCTTTCGCAAAGTAATCAAGGAGGTAAATTCTGATGGCAAAGACATCAATGAAGATTAAACAGCAGCGCAAACCTAAGTTCTCTACTCAGGCTTATACCCGTTGCAAGATTTGTGGTCGTCCCCACTCTGTACTGAGAAAATACGGAATTTGCCGTGTTTGCTTCCGCGAACTGGCTTACAAGGGCGAGATTCCCGGAGTTAAGAAAGCTTCTTGGTAAGGATGAAAAGTAATTCTAAGGCGTCAAAAGACGCCGCCTAAGAATTACTAAGTTTCATCCTCAAGAGAATTCCTTCGGAATTCTCCGGAGCGAAAAGAAAATCTAAGTTTCGCTCCTAAGAGAATTTTGCCATGCAAAATTCTTTGAGACGAAAAGAAATTCCTATGGAATTCTCCGGAACGAAAAGTTTTAACTTAGTTTATAAGAGTAATCTTATAATATAGATGGTATATACAAAGTGTATGTACTGAGCATGATTCAAGTCAAATAATAAGGAGGAAACTAAATCATGACAATGAGCGATCCTATCGCAGATATGCTTACAAGAATCCGTAATGCAAATACTGCAAAACACGACACCGTAGACGTACCTTCTTCCAAGATGAAGCTGGCTATTGCACAGATTCTGCTGGATGAGGGATATATTAAGAAGTACGACATCGTTGAAGACGGTGGTTTCAAGACCATCCACATCACTCTGAAGTACGGCGCAGACAAGAACGAGAAGATCATCTCCGGTATCAAGAGAATCTCCAAGCCCGGTTTACGTGTATATGCTGGCAAGGAAGATCTGCCTAAGGTTCTTGGCGGTCTTGGTATTGCTATTATCTCTACCAACCAGGGTGTTATCACCGACAAGAAGGCTCGTGAGCTTCAGGTTGGCGGCGAAGTATTAGCATTCGTTTGGTAAGGATGAAAAGATTTTCTAAGTCAGCAAAGTACGCTGACTAACAAAATCTATGTTTCATCCCTAAGAGAATTCCTGCGGAATTCTCCGTGGAGCAAAAAGAGTTTAGCAACTGTTGTAAGTTAGTAAATTAGGAGGTACGGGCATGTCCAGAATAGGTAGAATGCCAATCGCAATTCCTGCAGGTGTAACTGTAGAAGTTGCAGAAAATAATAAAGTGACTGTGAAAGGTCCCAAGGGTACTCTGGAAAGAGTATTACCCTCTGAGATGGAAATTAAAGTAGAAGGAGCAGAAGTTCTCGTAAGCAGACCCAACGATCTGAAGAAGATGAAGTCTCTTCATGGTCTGACCAGAACTCTGATCCACAACATGGTAGTAGGTGTTACCGAAGGCTATCAGAAAAAGCTGGAAGTAAATGGTGTTGGTTACAGAGCTGCTAAGTCCGGCAATAAGCTGACCCTGAACCTTGGTTACTCTCATCCCGTAGAGATGATCGATCCTGAAGGCATTGAAGCAGTAGTAGAAGGCCAGAACGTGATCATCGTTAAGGGTATCGACAAAGAAAAAGTTGGCCAGTACGCTGCTGAGATCCGCGACAAGAGAAGACCTGAGCCTTACAAGGGTAAGGGTATTAAGTATGCCGATGAGACCATCAGACGTAAAGTTGGTAAGACTGGTAAGAAATAATAGATAAGGAGAGTATGAAGATGGTTAGTAAAGAGTCCAGACAGTTAGTACGTGCAAAAAAGCACATGAAAATTCGTAACCGCTTCAGCGGCACTGCTGAAAGACCTCGTCTTGCAGTGTTCAGAAGCAATAATCATATGTATGCTCAAATTATCGACGATACAGTTGGTAACACTTTAGTATCTGCATCTACTCTTGAGAAAGAGATCAAGGCAGAGCTGGAGAAGACCAATAACGTTGATGCAGCAGCATATCTTGGAACTGTTATCGCAAAGAGAGCAATCGAAAAGGGCATCAAGGAAGTTGTTTTCGACCGTGGCGGTTTCATTTATCAGGGTAAAGTAGCAGCTTTAGCCGATGCAGCCAGAGAAGCTGGCCTGGAATTCTAGGAAAGGAAAGAGGAATACACCATGAAACACACAATCATAGATGCAAGCCAGTTAGAGTTAAATGATAAAGTTGTTACCATCAAGCGTGTAACCAAGACCGTTAAGGGTGGTCGTAACATGAGATTCACCGCTCTGGTAGTAGTCGGCGACGGCAACGGCCATGTAGGCGCTGGTCTGGGAAAGGCTGTAGAAATTCCCGAAGCTATCCGTAAGGGTAAGGAAGACGCTGTTAAGCACATCGTAGAGATCAATCTGGATGAGAACAATTCCATCACCCATGATTTCATCGGTAAGTATGGTTCTGCTAACGTTTTACTGAAGAAGGCTCCCGAAGGTACCGGTATCATCGCTGGTGGTCCCGCTCGTGTCGTTTGTGAGCTTGCAGGTATCAAGAATATCCGTACCAAGTCTCTTGGCTCCAACAATAAGCAGAACGTTGTTCTTGCAACTATCTCCGGTTTAAGCCAGATCAAGGCTCCCGAAGAAGTAGCAAAGAATCGTGGAAAGTCTGTTGAGGAAGTTCTGGCGTAAGCCGGATCTTCCCGTTAAGTTGACAGGGCCAACAGAAAGGAGTAGAGTATGGCAGACAAGAAGTTAAAGATCACTCTGGTAAAGTCCACCATCGGCGCAGTGCCGAAGAATAAAGCAATCGTGGAGTCTATGGGACTGCGTAAGATCGGCAAGTCCGTAGTACTGCCTGATAATGATGCAACAAGAGGACAGATCCGTCAGGTGAATCATTTGATCAAGGTAGAAGAAGCATAATCAGATAAGGAGGTGTTAGGAATGGAATTATCCAATTTAAGACCTGCAGAAGGTTCCAAACACAGTGATAATTTTAGAAGAGGCCGTGGACACGGTTCAGGAAATGGCAAGACCGCAGGTAAGGGTCATAAGGGACAGAAGGCTCGTTCCGGAGCTCCCAGACCCGGTTTCGAAGGTGGTCAGATGCCTTTATACAGACGTATTCCTAAGAGAGGTTTCACTAACAGAAACACTAAGGAAATCGTTGCTATCAATGTAAGTGCTCTGGAGTGCTTTGACAACGGTGCTACCGTTGATGTAAACGCATTAGTTGAAGCAGGAATCATTAAGAACCCCAGAGATGGAGTAAAGATCCTTGGAAACGGAGAACTTACCAAAAAGCTTGATGTAAAGGTAGATGCTTTCAGCGCATCCGCAAAAGAAAAGATCGAGGCTCTTGGTGGAACTGCTGAGGTGATGTAATGCTTACAACACTGAAAAACGCATTTAAAATCAAAGAAATCAGACAAAAGATTCTTTTTACACTGGGAATGTTAGTTGTGATCCGTATCGGATCACAGCTTCCCGTACCCGGAGTGGACACAAAGTTCTTTTCTCAATGGTTTGCCCAGCAGACAGGCGGTGCGTTCAGTTTCTTCGATGCCATTACAGGCGGTTCTTTCCTGAACATGTCTATTCTGGCATTGAATATCAACCCTTATATTACATCTTCCATTATCATGCAGCTGCTTACAATTGCTATTCCTAAGCTGGAAGAAATGCAGCGTGATGGTGAAGACGGCCGTAAGAAAATGGTCGCTATCACCAGATACGTAACCATAGCGCTTGCACTGATCCAGTCCACAGCAATGGCAATCGGTTTCGGCAGACAGGGCTATCTGATCGAGTTTAATGCTCTGAATGTAATTACCGCTATCACAGCACTTACCGCCGGTAGTGCTTTCCTGATGTGGGTGGGTGAACGAATCACAGAAAAAGGGATCGGAAATGGTATTTCCATCGTACTGGTGATCAACATCATTTCCAGACTTCCTCAAGACCTGAGCAATCTGTTTGAGCAGTTTGTGTTCGGAAAAGCTCCGGCAACCGCAATCCTTGCTGTCGTTATCATCTTCGCAATTATTATTGCCATGGTGGTAATGGTTATCATCTTAAATGATGGTGTCCGCAAGATTCCGGTACAGTATGCTAAGAAAATGCAGGGCAGAAAGATGGTCGGCGGACAGACCTCCAACATTCCGTTGAAGGTAAATACTTCCGGCGTTATTCCTATCATTTTTGCACAGTCCATTATGCAGTTCCCGATTATTATCTGTTCCTTTATCGGATATAACGGAACCGGTGTGTGGGCGGAGATCCTCAAGGGTCTGAATTCCGGTTACTGGTGCAAACCCAGCCAGCCGATTTATTCCCTGGGACTTTTGTTTTACATTGTATTGATTGTATTTTTTGCATACTTCTATACATCCATTACATTTAATCCTTTGATGATTGCCGATAATATGAAGAAGCAGGGCGGTTTTATCCCCGGTATCAGACCCGGTAAGCCGACCAGCGATTATCTGAATAAGATTCTGAATTATATCGTATTCATCGGTGCGATCGGTCTGATCATTGTATCTGTGATCCCGTACTTCTTCAACGGTGTGTTCGGTGCAAGCGTATCCTTCGGCGGTACCAGCCTGATCATTATCGTAAGCGTAGTACTGGAGACCATGAAGCAGGTAGAGTCTCAGATGCTTGTTCGTAACTACAAGGGATTCCTGGAAGATTAGTAGCATAACAGTAACCGGATGGTTTATGATCATCCGGTTATTTTTGTATTATGGGAAAATCTATTGCAAAAAAGCCGCATAAAAGTTAAAATATAAATGTTGGGCTGTATTTGTAGCTTATCCATAGAAGAGCAGAGCCTGCAACAGCAGGCAGATAGGAGCAGATATGAAGATTATCATGTTAGGCGCACCCGGCGCAGGTAAAGGTACACAGGCAAAAATGATCGCCGAGAAGTATGGAATTCCTCATGTATCCACAGGAGATATTTTCCGTGCAAATATCAAGAACGGAACTGAGCTTGGTATGGAAGCGAAGAAATACATGGATCAGGGTCAGCTGGTTCCCGATGAACTGACCGTCAAGATCCTCTTAGACAGAGTTGCACAGGATGATTGCAAGAACGGCTATGTACTGGATGGATTCCCCAGAACCATTCCCCAGGCAGAAGTACTGGACAAGGCACTGACCGAGCTGGGCGATGCAATTGATTTTGCAATCGACGTAAATGTTCCCGATGAGAATATCGTGAAGAGAATGTCCGGCAGACGCGCATGTCTGTCCTGCGGCGCAACTTATCATATCGAGCACATTCCTCCCAAGAAGGAAGGCATCTGTGATAAGTGCGGACAGGAATTGGTACTGCGTGATGATGATAAGCCTGAGACCGTATTGAACCGTCTGAAGGTATATCATGACCAGACCCAGCCGCTGATCGATTTCTATACCAAGAAAAATGTATTAAAGACCGTAGACGGCACCAAGGATATGAAAGAGGTATTTGCGGATATCGTAGCAATCCTTGGCTAAGAAAAGTCCGGATCTCTGACAAACAGCAGAAAAATCCGGAACGGAAAGGTGAAGAAAATGGCAGTAACTATCAAATCACAGCGTGAGATCGAGCTGATGAGAGAATCTTGTAAAATTTTGGCGGATGTATTCAGCCAGATGGAGAAGGCAGTACACCCCGGTGTATCCACTCTGGACATCAACAATCTGGGTGAGAAGCTGATCCGTGCCCACGGCTGCATTCCCAACTTTTTGAATTATAACGGATATCCGGCATCTATCTGTGTATCTGTGAATGATGAAGTCGTACATGGTATTCCTCACAAAGATCATATTCTTCACGAGGGTGATATTGTAAGTCTGGATGCAGGATTGATCTATAAGGGGTATCATTCCGACATGGCACGTACTTTCCCGGTAGGCCAGGTCAGTGAAGAAGCAAGACTTTTGATGGAGAGGACTAAGGGAAGCTTTTTCGCAGGCATTGAGATGGCAAAGGCAGGTAACCACCTGTATGATATTTCCAATGCAATTGATGCCTATATCAAGCCTTTTGGCTACGGTATCGTAAGAGATCTGGTAGGTCATGGTATCGGCACCAGCCTGCATGAGGATCCTCAGATCCCCAATTTCGCACAGCGCAGACACGGAATTAAGCTTCAGGCAGGTATGACCCTGGCGATCGAGCCTATGATCAACATCGGAAGACCGGATGTGGCATGGCTGGATGACGACTGGACAGTAGTCACCGAGGATGGATCCCTGTCCGCACATTATGAGAATACGGTCCTGATCACGGACGGCGAGCCCGAGATCCTGACCATGTATTAAGAGTAATCCACTGCGATTATAATGCGTAAGAAAGGTTAGACTTACGGTATGATAGGAGAACTTGCAACTTCAAAAGCCGGTCATGACAAGGACAGATTGTACCTGATCATCGGAGAAGAGGGTGACAGTGTATTTTTGTGCGATGGACGGCTTCGCGGTGTGACAAATCCCAAAAAGAAAAAGAAAAAACATATTCAGATCATACATTTTGCGGCTAAGGCAGGACTTATGCAGAAAGTGCAGCGACCTGCCGCAGACCGTGAAGAGGAGATCAATGAGCAGATCAGAAGTCATTTAAAAGAGTATCATGACAGAGTGGAACTATTGCAGCTTCTGAGAAGCATGAACAAGAACTAGAATCAAAAAGTAGAAAGCTATGGAGGAAATTTATGTCTAAAAGTGATGTAATCGAAATCGAAGGAACTGTTGTGGAGAAGCTTCCCAATACCATGTTTCGTGTAGAACTGGAGAACGGACACAGAGTACTGGCTACCATTAGCGGTAAGCTTCGTCAGAACTTTATCCGTATCCTTCCCGGAGATAAGGTGACACTGGAGCTGTCTCCCTACGATCTGAGCAAGGGACGTATCATCTGGAGAGATAAGTAAGCTATGGCTAAAAAAATACGCAGCTTTGCTGCGATTCTGGCGGTCAGTGCGGTAGTGGGAACCCTGCTTTTGGTATTGGTATTCCTGCTTCCCGTAGGTCCTATGCGTAAGAATGTGGAGAAAAGTGTCAGCGATATGCTCAAGACCGGCGATGAGATCCCGGAGGATGCTTTTTCCCAGTATTTGTGGAAGAACAGAGAGACTTATACCGATGCGATCATGGTGCAGAATGCCATAGAGAGATTACCGGATAAGAATGCCTATGAGCACGCCATGTGGATGTATCACTATGATCTGGAAGAGGATGTGTGGACACCGGAGGATTCCCTGAAGGCATTCTGCGAATCCCACGAGAATGTGAACAACATGTATCTTCACATCTATGCAAGATACTGGCATGGATATCTATTGTATCTGAAACCGTTGCTGCTGCTGTTTTCCTGGCAGCATGTGGTATGGTTGGAACTGTTGGCGCAGATCGCGCTTATGATCTGGGTACTGGTTACTGCGATACGAAAGAAAAATGTTTCGGTTGCAATCGTTACTTTGGGAAGTTTTCTCTTCATGAAGCCTGTGCTGGTACTGGTATCTCTGACTATGTCAGTATGCTGGATCCTGACACTTCTGGCAGTGGAATATATGCTGTTACACCATGATAAGCTACATGAAAGACAGCTCTATCCCGAGTTTTTCCTGATCGTCGGTATCCTGACTTCTTATTTTGACTTTTTGACGTATCCGATCGTCACTTTAGGAATTCCTCTGTGCTGTTACTTCTTATTAGAATGTGATAAGCTGTGGAGCAATATCAAGAAGCTGATTGGCTTCGGCATAAGCTGGGCAGTCGGCTATGCCGGCATGTGGGCAGCCAAATGGGTCATCGCAGATCTGACACTGCACACAGGTACGATCAAGGATGCCATCTGGTCCATCATCGGACGTACGGAAGCCATTGGTGGAAGACCCCGTATGAACGGCGGGTTCTATGTCATTGGACTGAATCTGCAGGAGTATCCCACATATATGGGAATCGCTGCAGGAGTTCTGGCAGCGGTGGCAGTGATACTGCTTGTGACAGTGTTCGTCAAGGGCAGATGGAAGGATGAGTATGCACAACTGCTTCCTTTAGTGATCTTGGCTGCAATTCCCTTTGCATGGATCGTTGCGGTACAGCATCATTCCGCGCTGCACGCGAGATTTACCTTCCGTATTTTAAGCGTAGCGGCGGCTGCAATCATTACTTTTATCGTTTTGATCGTAAAGCAGGCAAAAAGATCACAAAAAAGTTGAAAAAACTTAAAAAATATTGAAAAAAGCGCAAGAATACGCTTGCAAAGGAAAGACCGTCATGCTATAATGTAAGACGGTCTTTTTTGAAAGGAGGGTTTAACATGAAAGTTAGATCATCAGTAAAACCGATTTGCGAAAAGTGCAAAATCATCAAGAGAAAAGGACGCATCAGAGTAATCTGTGAGAATCCGAAGCACAAACAGAGACAGGGATAATCACCGCTTGATCGTCATTTGATCAGGTATGTGAGTTCTTGTCCGGTTATTATGTGCGGCTGAATTGATCATTATCAAAATATCAATTTTCATAATAGATTTGGATAGAGCTTACGGGAGATTACTTGTTGATACCATGACGAAAAGAATTAGACGCCTTCGTTATGGAAAGATCGGATCGTGTCCGATTGGGTGAGAGCCCCAATCAATTAGTAACTATTGGGCGTACAACTAACAGACCAAACGTACGCACACGCAACGAAAGTTGTGAGCGCAGAAATGTTGCGCAAAGCGTAAGAGATTACGCAGGAAAATGGAGGAAACGTAAATGGCTCGTATCGCAGGTGTAGACTTACCTAGAGAAAAACGAATTGAGATCGGTTTGACCTATATCTATGGAATAGGCAGACCTACTGCTGACAAGCTGTTGGCAGAAGCAGGTGTAAATCCTGATACCAGAGTGAGAGATATTACCGATGATGAGGTAAAGAAGATCAGTGAAGCTATCGAAAAGCTCGGCGTTATGGTAGAAGGTGATCTGAGAAGAGAAATCGCTCTGAATATCAAGAGACTTCAGGAAATCGGCTGCTATCGTGGTATTCGTCATCGTAAAGGACTTCCTGTTCGTGGTCAGAAGACTAAGACCAACGCAAGAACTCGTAAGGGACCTAAGCGCACGGTGGCAAATAAGAAGAAGTAATTGAGATCGAAATGTAACTGTGAGAGGGAAGCAAATGTAAGCATCCCCAGGAAATGAGAAAGTAGGTTAGTTTAAAATGGCTAAAAAAGTTGCAAAGAAAGTAACAAAAAAGCGTGTAAGAAAAAACGTTGAACGCGGACAGGCACATATTCAGTCTTCTTTTAACAATACAATCGTAACGTTAACTGATGCTGAAGGTAATGCTCTTAGCTGGGCAAGTGCCGGTGGTCTTGGTTTTAGAGGTTCAAAGAAATCTACTCCATATGCTGCACAGATGGCTGCTGAAACAGCAACAAAGGCTGCTCTTGTTCACGGATTAAAGTCCGTTGACGTATTCGTAAAGGGTCCTGGTTCAGGACGTGAAGCAGCAATCAGAGCTCTGTCTGCAAGTGGACTGGATGTCTTAAGCATTTGTGATGTAACTCCTGTACCTCACAATGGATGCCGTCCTCCTAAGCGTCGTCGCGTTTAGTGAGAATTCGTCAGAAGACGAAACAGTTAATTTTAATGAAGCAACATTAGAACAAGTTGGATGAAAGTGCCGCAGTGCGGCACTGTAAACAACCCTCGGAAGTCACTTCCGAAGTATAAAGAAGGGAAAATAAAAAAATGGCAGTAAATCGCGTACCTGTACTGAAAAGATGTAGAGCCCTTGGCCTTGAGCCTTCTTACCTGGGCTATGACAAGAAGTCTAACAGAACCTCTGCAAGAGCAGGCAAAAAGGTATCTGAGTATGGACTTCAGTTAAGAGAGAAGCAGAAGGCTAAGTTTATCTATGGCGTTCTGGAGAAGCCTTTCCGTAACTACTATGAGAAGGCTGATAGAATGAAGGGCATGACCGGTGAGAACCTGATGACCCTGTTAGAGAGCAGACTGGACAACGTAGTGTTCAGAATGGGCTTTGCAAGAACCAGAAGAGAAGCAAGACAGATCGTTGACCACAAGCATGTACTTGTAAACGGTAAGTGTGTAAACATTCCTTCTTACCTGATCAAGGCTGGCGATGTTATTGAGATCAAGGAGAGCGCTAAGTCCATGCAGAGATACAAGGATATCCTTGATGTAACTGCTGGAAGATTAGTACCCGAATGGATCGATGCTGATGTTGAGAACTTTAAGGGAACCATCAAGAATCTGCCTACCAGAGAGATGATCGATGTTCCTGTTGACGAGATGCTTATCGTCGAGTTGTACTCCAAGTAAGTTTTATTTAACCCCAATGAACATTTCCTGTGGAATAATATTCCATGGGATATTGTTCGTAAGAACATGTCAACATATAAAGTTCGCAAAGGAGGGTATTGGCAGTGTTTGATTTTGAAAGACCTAATATTGAGGTTAGCGAGATTTCAGAAGACAAAAAGTATGGTAAATTCGTAGTAAAACCCCTGGAAAGAGGCTATGGTATTACTCTGGGTAACTCCCTGAGAAGAATCATGCTGTCTTCCCTGCCCGGTGCTGCAGTGAGCCAGATCAAAATTGAAGGTGTTCTTCATGAGTTCAGTTCTATTCCCGGCGTAAAGGAAGATGTATCTGAGATCATTATGAACATCAAGAGCCTTGCTATCAAGAATAACAGCGAGACCAACGAGGCTAAGACTGCATATATCGAGTTTGAAGGCGAAGGTGTTGTAAGAGCTTCTGATATCCAGTGTGATCAGGATATTGAAATTCTGAACCCCGACCTTGTAATCGCAACTCTGAGCGGTAAAGACACCAAGCTTTACATGGAGTTAACTATTACAAGAGGCCGCGGCTACGTAAGTGCCGACAAGAACAAACACGAAGATTTACCAATCGGCGTAATTGCCATTGATTCTATCTATACACCTGTAGAGAGAGTTAACGTTACGGTAGAAAATACCCGTGTAGGTCAGAGTACTGATTTCGACAAGCTTACATTGGATGTATACACCAACGGAACCCTGGCTCCCGATGAGGCAGTCAGCCTGGCAGCTAAGGTGCTCAGCGAGCATCTGAACCTGTTCATCGACCTGTCCGAAAATGCTAAGACCGCGGAGGTTATGGTAGAGAAGGAAGACGACGAGAAGGAAAAGGTTCTGGAGATGAGTATTGACGAACTGGAGCTTTCCGTTCGTTCTTACAACTGCTTGAAGAGAGCAGGTATCAATACTGTAGAAGAGTTAACCAATAAGACTTCAGAAGATATGATGAAGGTTCGTAACCTCGGACGTAAATCTTTGGAAGAAGTTCTGGCTAAACTGAAAGAACTGGGATTACAGCTGAACCCCAGCGATGAGAACTAATTTCGGCTGAACATAAAAAGTTAGATTTCCGTATCCGGTAAGCCCAAAGTGTTCGGATGCGGTTTATCTCTAAATGGCAAAAAACAACGCATTCGGTAAGTAAGTCCAAAGTGCATGGCCGGATGTACCATGAATGGAGAAAGGAAATTATCATGGCAAAGTACAGAAAACTCGGCAGAACATCTGCACAGAGAAAGGCATTATTAAGAAATCAGGTAACTGCAGTGATCAACAACGGCAAGATCGTTACCACCGAAGCTAAGGCTAAGGAAGTACAGAAGATCGTTGACGGACTGATCGCTCTGGCAGTAAAAGAGAAGGATAACTTCGAAACTGTTAAGGTTACCACCAAGGTTGCCCGCAAGGACAAGGACGGCAAGCGCGTAAAGCAGATCGTTGACAAGGAGACCGGTAAGGTTCTGGCTGAGTCCCATCGTGATAAGGATGGCAAGCTGGTTAAGATCGAGAACGGTGTTACCGTTACTGTATACGACGAAGTTGAGAAGGAGATCAAGAAGGATCTGCCTACCAGATCTCATGCACGTCGTCAGATGCTGAAGGTTCTCAACCCCGTAGTTGAGGTTCCCGCTGATGCAGCAGGCAAGAAAAAGAACACCAAGGAAGTTGACCTGGTTGCAAAGCTCTTCGATGAGTATGCTCCCAAGTATGCTACCCGTAAGGGTGGTTACACCAGAATCGTTAAGATCGGTCAGCGTAAGGGTGACGCAGCTATGACTGTTGTTCTGGAGCTTGTTTAAGCTACGAGCAAAGTAAGGATAAAAAGAGACAACCGCGAGGGAATGCTTGCATTCACTAGCGGTTGTCTTTTTTTAGACTTATTTGGCGACAGCCGTACAACGGGGGGATGCTCTGCATTCCCTCGTTGCTTTGCCGCTTACTCCACTACCTTCTGAAAATGTTGGTAATCCTTGCAGGAGTTCCAGTGTCCACCCCAGGTGAAGCCATGCTGCTTAAACAGCTGATAGCACAGATCATTTTCATCAATTTTGTAGGGGAAGGAAGCGGTTCTGTCTGCGTATGCGGAAGCATTTGCAGGAGATACCTTTTCGCTGCCATCCTTATTGTAAGTAATATAAGGATTATAAAAGGGATTGATATCAATTGCCAGCCCTAATGCATGCTTAGACAGGGAGGAAGTTCCTTCCACCGGGCGGTAGTTGAAACAGGAGGTATTGTTGTCCTCCATGGATGCGAGGTCGTCCCCATCATATTCATCGATCAAAAGTACCTTTTCCAGCTGATATTCATTGCAATACAGCTCGTAGAAGATCTCTGTCAGGTCCTGCGCGATCACTTTGTTGCAGATCAATTCCCCTTCTGCAGGATTTCCTTCAAAATCATAATGCCTTATGTGCACATAGCGCAGATCATCATAGCCGATTTCGACAGATTTCAACAGTGTTTCCGAAGAACTATCGGAGTTATCCACAGTGGCGGGATAAGAAACACCTGTTATGTATCTCTGTAATTTTTCGGATAACGGCTCATAATAGAAGCCGTCGGACAGCGTGGTCCGCTGGTCGGCCAACAGTTCTCCATTCAGTGAATATCCTGTCAAAACAGCAGTTTCCGCCATGGAAGATTCTTCCTGCAAGTTTTCTGTCGCATTTGCTTTGGAATTGTCGACGGCCGGAGTAGACTCCGGAGTAGGAGACGGCTCTGCCGTCTGATAAGCCAGGGAAGGATTGTCCGCTGCATAATCTCCCAGAGTGTAGGAACTGTGCTGGGATACCCTTAGCAGTCCTCCGGCAACGACAGTGATGAGCGCAAGAATACCCACCATCTTCCATATTTTATTGCGATCGATCGGATTCATAGAATGCCTCCTCGTTTTATTTTCTGAAATTTTTAGCAGTAGAAAGATACAAGCATAACTATAAAGGTTTTTTGAAAGCAGTACAAGAGATTTTGAAAAAGTCGGCTCAGTTCCCTGTTAAGTGTTGTAAATCTGTGCATAATCTAGTAAAATAGGAGCGATATCTTGTAAAAGCAGAAGATAGCAGATTCTCCGGCACTAAGCGAATATGGAATGGAGATTATTTATGGAGATCATTAAAGCAGATAATGTAGTATATGAATATATTCGTCGGGATGAAGAGGGAAATGTGGAAGGGATCACAAGAGCGGTGAATGATGTTTCTCTTGATATAGAGCAGGGACAGTTCATAGCCATCCTCGGACATAACGGTTCCGGCAAGTCTACCCTGGCAAAGCATATGAATGCCATCTTAAATCCGACAGAGGGAACGCTCTGGGTCGATGGTATGGACACGAAGGATGAGGACAACATCTGGAAGGTCCGTCAGACAGCCGGTATGGTTTTTCAGAATCCGGATAACCAGATCATAGGCCAGGTAGTGGAAGAAGATGTGGGATTTGGCCCGGAGAACATGGGGGTCCCCACGGAGGAGATCTGGCAGCGTGTGGAAGAGAGCTTACGTGCGGTAGGCATGTACGAATATCGAAAGTATTCCCCGAATAAGTTGTCCGGTGGGCAGAAGCAGAGAGTGTCTATTGCCGGAGTACTGGCCATGCATCCCAAATGCATCGTATTGGATGAGCCGACTGCCATGCTGGATCCCAGTGGACGTAAGGAGGTCATCCGTGCAGTCCGTGGATTGAATCAGGTGGAAGGCGTTACGCTGATCCTGATCACCCATTATATGGAAGAAATCATTCATGCCGACAAGGTATTTGTCATGGATGAGGGGAAAATTGCGATGCAGGGTACACCCCGGGAAATCTTTTCGCAGGTGGAGCAGCTGAAAAAGCTACGGCTGGATGTGCCGCAGGTAACGCTGTTATCGTATGAATTGCAGAAACGCGGAATTCCGCTGCCGGATGGCATATTGACAAGAGAAGAGCTGGTCAGTGCACTGGGCTATGGGAAAACCGACAGAAAATAGTGACAGGGACAGCAGCGAATGAAAGTACCCGGGAAAGGATCGACAAAATGTCTATCATATTAGATCATGTGAATTATGTATACGGTGAAGATACACCGCTGGCAGTTCATGCCCTGAACGATATCTGCCTGAAGATACCGGATGGACAGTTCATTGGTATCATTGGACATACCGGTTCCGGTAAGTCCACGCTGATGCAGCATATGAATGGATTGATCCGTGCTACCGGCGGACATATCTATTTTAACGGAGAAGATATCTACGACAAGGATTATGATATGAAGAAGCTCCGTAGCAAGGTAGGACTGGTGTTCCAGTATCCGGAGCATCAGCTGTTTGAGATTGATGTATTCAGCGATGTCTGTTTCGGACCGAAGAATCTGGGACTTGATAAAAAGGAAGTGGAGCTTCGAGCATACGATGCTCTGAAAAAAGTAGGACTGCCGGATGAGCTTTTCTATCAGTCTCCCTTTGAACTGTCCGGTGGGCAGAAGCGTCGTGTGGCGATCGCCGGAGTGCTGGCAATGAAGCCGGAAGTGCTGATCCTGGATGAGCCCACTGCCGGGCTGGATCCCAAGGGAAGAGATGAGATTTTACAGCAGATCAAAAAGTTGCAGACAGAAACCGGACTGACCATTCTGTTAGTATCCCACAGCATGGAAGATGTCGCGGAGTATGTGGATCGTATTATCGTCATGAATAAGGGAAGCGTCATGTACGACAACACGCCCAGAGAAGTATTCAAACATTACAAAGAGCTGGAAGAAGTAGGACTGGCGGCACCGCAGGTGACCTATATCATGCATGATCTGAAAGCACGGGGCGCGGATGTGGATGTAGATGCCACAACGATCGAAGAGGCTGCGGAAGAAATTGCAAGAGTCTGGAAACAGAACAATCAGAAGTAATGATTTGAACTGCAATGCTCAAATTGCAGCATGAGCAGAGAGAAGATACGAGTTCTGACCCGACAGGAGACGGGCAGAAACTCTGGTGAGGAGCAATATGCTTAGAGATATTACATTAGGACAATATTATCAGACGGAATCATTGATTCATAAGATGGATCCCCGGGTAAAGCTGGGAGGTACCGTTTTATTTATCATTTCCCTGTTCTTTTTCAAAAATTATACAGGATATGTGATCGCGGCCCTGTTTCTTGGCCTAGTGATCCGACTGTCTAAAGTACCGCTTAAATTCATGATAAAAGGAATGAAGACCATAGTGATGCTGATGCTGATCACAGTGGTGTTCAATCTCTTTCTGACACCGGGAACACCGTTACTTACGATCTGGAAGCTGACCATCACGCAGGAAGGTCTGAAGATGGCCATTTCCATGGCTATCCGCCTGACACTTCTGATCATTGGATCCTCTGTGATGACGCTGACCACCACGCCGAACAATCTGACAGACGGTATGGAGAAAATGATGGGACCCTTAAAGGTATTCAAGGTGCCCGTACATGAAGTGGCCATGATGATGTCCATTGCACTTCGTTTTATACCTATATTATTAGAAGAAACGGATAAGATCATGAAAGCGCAGATCGCCAGAGGTGCAGATTTCGAAAGCGGCAATATATTCAAACGTGCCAAGGCAATGGTGCCCCTTTTAGTACCGCTGTTTATCTCCGCATTCCGCAGAGCCAACGATCTTGCCATGGCAATGGAGGCCAGATGCTATCGCGGCGGAGAGGGCAGGACGAAGATGAAGCCGCTGATCTATCATAAGAGAGATTACATTGCTTACGGCTGTATTGCTGCATATATGGTGATCAGCATTGTGGTAGGAAGGTTACCGTTTTTACCGTAAATTTTTACTGTAAAACAATAATGCCCATAACAGATAGTATATCGTCAAATACAGGAAAGAATGCCGGGGAACCTAAGACAGGTGGCAGGAGAGAAAGCAGGTGACATACAGTGGAATCGGAAATGACAATGGAACAGCTGTCAAAGCGGCCGGAAAAAGAAAAAAAGCGTGTCCGCCTGACCGTGGCGTACGACGGTACGAACTACCATGGCTGGCAGATCCAGAATAACGGGATCACCATCGAAAGCGAATTGAACCGGTGCCTGACCGATCTGTTGCAGGAGCCCGTTGAGGTCATCGGAGCCAGCCGGACAGATTCCGGAGTACATGCACTGGGAAATATCGCTGTGTTTGACACCACCAGCCGGATGCCTGCGGAGAAAATATCGTATGCGCTGAACCAGAGACTTCCGGAGGACATTCGGATACAAAAGTCCGAACAGGTGCAGGATGACTGGCATCCCCGCAGATGCGACAGCCGCAAGACCTATGAATACCGGATCTACCGGGCACAGTTCCCCATGCCGGTGAAACGTTTGTATTCGCTGTTTACTTATTATGAACTGGATGTGAACCGGATGCAGGAAGCGGCGGCTTATCTGGAGGGAGAACATGATTTCAAAAGCTTCTGTCAGACCGGCGCCCAGGTAGAATCCACCGTACGCACCATTTATTCCGTGGAAGTGGAAGAGCAGGGAGAAAATGATCTGGTGATCCGCGTCTGCGGTAATGGCTTCCTATATAATATGGTAAGGATCATTGCCGGAACCCTGTTAGATATCGGACAGGGCAAGCGGGATCCCATGGATATTTTCACGATCCTCGAGGCAAAAGACCGCAGTGCAGCGGGACCTACCGCACCGGCCCATGGACTGACACTGATGAAATACGAGTTTTTGTGACTGTCATCCGCAATGCTGAGTTATTGTGTTTTCCGTCACTGCGTGACTATCTTAGCTCATATATAGGCATCTGGTTCATAGAATGTCAAAAACAGCGCTTTGTGTGCAATACCTAATCGTTGGTTCGGTTGTTTTACGGCTGAACTGTAAAAAGTTTTAAAATTATCTTGACACTAATTGCTTGGTGCCATATAATATATGACTGTGACAGTGTTTCAATATGCCAAGTCAAAGCCCCGACGAAGCATTGAAATATAGTATTCAACCGTTTTGGAAAGAAGTAAAATGTAGCCGGACATCTGCAGATTACCATCGGACCAGAACACTGAAAAAGTCGATCAGGAATCGGCGAAAGTAATATGGAGGGAACATAATGAAAACATTTATGGCTAGTCCAGCTACAATCGATAGAAAATGGTATGTAGTAGACGCTACTGACATGACCTTAGGTCGCCTGGCATCTGAGGTTGCTAAAGTGCTGAGAGGCAAGAATAAGCCTATCTTCACTCCCCACATCGACTGCGGTGACAACGTTATCGTTATCAATGCTGAGAAGATCAAAGTAACCGGTAAGAAGATGGACCAGAAGGTATATTATCATCATTCCGATTACGTTGGTGGCTTAAAAGAAGCTACCCTGAGAGAAAAATTAGAAAAGAAGCCTGAGCAGGTAATCGAGCTTGCAGTTAAGGGCATGCTTCCCAAGGGACCTTTAGGAAGACAGATGTTCACCAAACTTCACGTATATGCAGGACCTGAGCACAAGCATGAAGCTCAGAAGCCTGAAGTACTGACATTCTAAAGGACTGAGAGGAGGAAAATAAATCATGGCTAAAACAGAAAGATACTACGGAACCGGTAGAAGAAAGAAATCCATCGCCAGAGTATATTTAGTACCCGGTAATGGTAATATTACAATCAATAAGAGAAGCATTGATGAGTACTTCGGTCTGGAGACTCTGAAGGTTATCGTTCGTCAGCCTCTGGCAGCTACTGAGACTGCTGAGAAGTTCGACGTTCTGGTTAACGTTCACGGTGGCGGATACACCGGCCAGGCTGGTGCAATCAGACACGGTATTTCCAGAGCTCTGCTTCAGGTAGACGGTGATTTCAGACCCGTTCTGAAGAAGGCTGGATTCCTTACCAGAGACCCTCGTATGAAGGAAAGAAAGAAGTACGGCTTAAAGGCTGCTCGTCGCGCACCTCAGTTCAGCAAGAGATAATCGACTGCTCAGACTATATCAAAATGGTTCAAAAACCCCGGAAAATCAAGGATTTCCGGGGTTTTCTTATACCTAAGCGGGTGACAAAAGTTTGACCTCATTTGACCAAACGAGAGCCGTTTTCACCCAATTTTTAGTGGTTAAATATAGGACAACCGGCAAAAATGGGGTCAAAAAACGGCCTTAGTGGTTAAAAAATAGGACAACCAGAGAGCAATTTCGGG
>NZ_JBOKRY010000046.1:0-23671 GCF_051972595.1 Simiaoa sp.
CCGTGGGAGCTTGCTCACAGAGGTGTATCTTTCTTTTTGGATTTATACGGCGACAGCCGTACATGAAGTAGACGCAGCGCGTCTACGAATGCGCATGGCGCAGCTCCTTGGAACTTGCTCACAAAGGCGTATCTTTCTTTTTGGATTTATACGGCGACAACCGTACATCCGCAGGCACTTCAGTGTCTGCGAATGGGTATGGCCTAATTCTTATTTCTCATCTTTATTTCCAAACAGCTTCTCTGCTGCTCCGGCCGCGCCCATAATACCATTTACGGCAGGGTTCTTCAGTGCACCGGCTACCATGTTCACCTGAGTAGCGGCATCCGTCGCTGCCAGCAGGCTGTTACGATACTCTTCGTTGACTTCATGTGTGGAAGCATACTCAATATAGCTTGCCAGCATATCGAAATCTTTGTTGCTGTCATATACAATGGCTACTACCACATACAGAACCACACAGGCAATGCCCAATACAACAAACACAACATTTTTCAGTATGCCGCCCAAAGCTACAAATACCAGAGTACCGATCACACTCAGGGTTACCAGCAATTCAGATACAGCGGCATCTTTTACGGATTTTACCAGAAAAGTCCTGCCATCCTGTAACAACAGAGATACGCCGTCATAATAAGTCTCCTTGGTCATCTCGCCGTATTTTGCAAACAGATAACCCTCTAACAACAGATTGATTCTTCTGTAAGCTTTCTTAATCATACTCTGTGCAATACCGGATACAGACTTCAGTCCGGGGATCTTCTCCAGCATGGCTGCCCCGGTGAAAATACCCTGGCACAGATGATATAAAATATGAGAGAACTCTCTGGTCTGGCTCTTAAGTGCAGACAGGCTTCCACCTTGCTTCTTTACCAGTTCAATACCGGCATTTACCACATCCTCGGGCATCTCTTCACCCATCAGAGCTTTTGCTGTCATAACACGTTTTGCATACTCGGTATACCCGTCTACCCAGCTGAGGATCACTAATCCTGCAAAAAATGCTACCACTCCCAGCAGGGTCAATACGTTGATCTGTGTCATCAGTCCGATGGCTGCCACAATGACACCTGCTGCCATCACGCCGTAATAAATTCCCAGTCGCTGGTTGAATTTCTTTTGTACTGCCTTTGCTTTCTCTCTGTTATTCATTTTCTTGTCCCTCCATAAGTTGTGGTCTTATTCTATGACCACATACTACTTTAGTATAATTTTACTGTCATAAATTGTCAATATTCAGCATATTTTTATACAATGCTAAAATTATGTTATACTTTGTTTACCCGATAATCAACACTTAAAAAGCCATTCCTAAATTTAATTTGCTGAATAGACTCCTGTTATTCCGCACTCTGTTTCCGATACTGTACCGGAGTCATATCATAAGCCTTTTTGAACAGGCGATTGAAATGCTCCACATTCTCGTAACCAACGTTAGCTGCTATGGTCTCTACTGTCTGGTTGGTCTCCTTCAAGAGCATTCTTGCCTTCTTCATGCGTTCTTCCCTTACAACCTCCTGGAAGGTCATGCCGGCCTTTTCCTTAATGTATTTGGACAAATACGGTTTGGAGAGATGGAAGGTATCTACCAGCATATCCAGTGTTACATCCACGTAGTTCTTCTGGATGAAACTGATGATCTCCACGATCCGCTCCTCTCTGCCGGAAGTGATATGCTGCTCTGCTGCCAGCTTGTTCACAGCGGATACCAATGCTGCGATGGAACTCTTGATGATATCTTCATCCACGCCGACACCCCAGTAGAACTTACCGTCATGGACGATGCCTACATAGGTAGCTGCCTTAGAGTTGGAACCTCTGGAAATCGCATGCTCTTCGTAAACAGACAGTTCATAGGTAATACCGAAGTATGTCTTAATAGCATTGCTGACTGCATCGAGACGTCCGTTACCCATGGTGGTAATGGTTCTGGAAGCGCCGCCCTGCTCGATGGTCACCTCTGCCTGAATGCCGTTCTCCTGCTTGAAATGACATTCCGGAACATTGAAGATGCTGCGGGGATAAATATAATTTTCCTCGAAGATCGCGTATATCTCCTTGGGAAGTAATTCCTGATGGCGCCTGTCGGAGATACCCTTTACCAGGTAGCCGACTTCTTCCTTCATGGCTGCAGGCAGTGAGAAACCAAACTGCTGCTTCAATACGAATGCTACGCCGCCCTTACCGGATACACTGTTGATACGGATAACATCGGATTCGTACTCTCTTCCCACATCTGCAGGATCGATAGGCAGGTAAGGAATATCCCAGCGCTTGCCGGTCCTGCCTTCCTTCTGCCATGCCATACCTTTGCTGATGGCATCCTGATGGGAACCTGAAAATGCGGTAAATACCAAATCTCCCGCATAAGGAACTCTCTCATGCACCTTCATACCGGTGAAATTCTCATAAGCTTCACGGATCTCCATAATATGAGAGAAATCCAATCCGCTGTCCACACCGTGACACATCATATTAAGTGCAACGGTTACCAGATCCACATTACCGGTACGCTCGCCATTGCCGAACAAAGTACCTTCCACACGGTCTGCTCCGGCCAGTACGCCGAACTCCGCATCGCTGATACCGCAGCCTCTGTCGTTATGGGGATGTACGCTGAGTACTACATTATCGCGATATTTCAAATGTTTGTGCATATATTCTACCTGACAGGCAAATACATGGGGCATTGCCACCTGTACGGTGGTAGGCAGATTGATGATTGCCTTGCAGTCAGCAGTGGGCTTCCATACGTCAAGTACTGCATTGCAGACTTCCAATGCATAATCCACCTCAGTCTGTGAAAAACTCTCCGGGCTGTACTCAAAGGTGAAGTTACCTTCTGTCTCCTCTGCCAGATTCTTTAGCATCCGGGCACCGTCTACTGCCAGCTTCTTGATGGATTCCTTATCCTTTTTAAATACCTGTTCTCTCTGTTCTACGGAAGTAGAATTATACAGATGGATCACTGCGTGGGGCGCACCCTTGACTGCTTCGAAGGTCTTGCGGATAATATGCTCTCTCGCCTGCGTCAATACCTGAATGGTCACATCCTCCGGGATCATATCTCGTTCGATCAAAGCACGGATAAAGTTATACTCAGTATCAGAAGAAGCGGGGAAACCAACCTCGATCTCCTTGAAACCGATCTTTACCAACATCTTGAAGAATTCCAGCTTATCTTCCAGACTCATGGGATCGATCAATGCCTGGTTGCCGTCTCTTAAGTCAACGCTGCACCAGATAGGGGGCTTAGTAATACTGTCCTTCTTTACCCAGTCGTAGGTCACCTCGGGGGGCATAAAATAAGTTTTCTGATATTTTGCTGCAATGTCTGCGCTGTTCATGGGAATCCTCCTGCCATATGATTACTTTTTATTTTCAAAACCTGTTGTTTTTACTATTTTCACTTATCTGATTGCATTATCTTAACACTCATAATTTCTGTAAGCAAGATATATTCTTATCTTGTTAATTGATGTATTTTAATGTGACATTTTTGTCATATATCTATAAATTTAAGAAAAAGGTCATTTTATTCGGTGATTGTTCCGTTTTATTATTTGATTAAAATTTTCAATTGTATATATCATTTTTTGTTATATTTAAAATCATACTTTTAATTTTATAACGTTGTATAATTGATTAATTTTATTACCGTGTTTAAGATGTTTTTCATAGAAAAACAGATGTCCGCGTGAGACATCTGTTTACAATCTATTCCCTATTTATATCCTAAACGATTTCTTCGTACTGCATACTCTCGAAATCGTAACGTCCATTCGCATTCCGGACTATCAAATAATTTCCACTCTCTCAAAATACCGGATCAGGATATCTGCGCAATTTTCGATTCCCAGTTTGGTGGTATCGAGGATCATATGATAATTGTTCACATCACCCCACACTTTACCGGTATTTTCATAATAATAGTCGGCACGCTCCGCATCATTTTTCTCAAGCATTTCTTTTGCCTCATCGTGGGGAAGACTTTCCTTCTTCATGATACGTTCAATACGATCTTCCTTATCCGCGCACACATACACGTTAAATACATTCGGCTGATCCTTCAGGATCTCGGATGCACAACGTCCCAGAATAATACAGGGATGTTCCGCCAATTCCTTAATGACCTCCGCTTCCGTAGCATAGCTGTCACCATCCAGCTCATGCTCTATGTATGCCTTATCATATACCGGCACCCCCAGCTTCTCAGACAGCTCCTGTGCGATCAGACTGGCTCCTGTTCCGAATCTTCGGCTGATAGTAATTACAAGGTTCATCGTAAGCACCTCCTTTGTAAGGTACTCTCATTTTATGATAAAGACTCTGAATTTGCAAGAGGGATGTCTACAAAAGCTTCTGCTCTATCTGATACAGTTTCTCACCTGTCGCCCGCATGCTGTGTTCCTCCGCCAGTGCCCTGCCTGCCCGGATTCTGCATCTTACTTTTTCCCGCGGTTCTTCATACAAGATGTCTCGGACTGCCTGCTCGTAAGAATCCGGATTGCTGGCTTTGCGAACCTGCTCGCCGTCGGTAAGCCACCCTTCATACACCGGAATGTCTCTCACGATCACAGGAATCTCACAGGATAATGCCTCCAATACCACGATTCCTTCCGTCTCTTCATAACTGAAAAAAGCAAATGCATCCGCACCACAGTACGCATCCCGCAGGATCCCAGACGGTTGGAAACCGGCAAAGATCACATTTTCCGGCTTCTCTGCCACAGCCTTTTTGATCTCTGCCGGAATCAATGCATTGTTCCCGCCCCCAAACCATAGAAAAATAATGTCTGGCATCCTTTTTGCCATTTCCAGAAAATCCTCGATCCCTTTTCTGTGAATCAGATGCCCGGCGGATATCACGACCTTTTTATCCACAGGAAGATGAAAAAATATCCGGAATCGTCCACCTGCCTGCTCTGTTTTGTGGAAAAATTCAGTGTCCACACCATTGGTCAGTGCATAAATCTCCCGATGCAGATCATATTTCATTAACAATTCCCGGGAATATTCCGTTGGTGTGATAACCACATCTCCCTGTCTATAACAATGGCGGATCCATTTTTTGAATAAAGGAGCCGCCAGATTGGAACCGATAAAAGAATTCTTAAAATCTTCCATGGTGGAATGTCCGTAATAGACGACCTTTTTTCCCTGCCGTCTTGCCCGCCGTGCCACCAGCGGCGAATCAGGCAATACGGTATTGATCTGTACGATATCCGCCTCTTTCCAGACGTCCGTCACGGTCACTTTTGCTGCTCGCAGCATCTTCTCCTGATGGCGGATGGCGCTGCCGACGCCGCTTTTTGCCACCAGTGAAAGTCCGCCTTTATATATATAAATTTTCATAAGTATACTCTCCTATACCAGGTGGAAAATCACCTGGAACAGTGTCGTCAGTCCCAGACTATACAGCGCAATGGAGAAAGGCTTCCCCAGAAAGATGACTGTCACAAACTGTTTCCATGTCATATTCGTCGTTCCGGCGAGATAACAGAGAAAATCATCCGGTGCCACCGGCAGGAAGATTGCCAGTGCAAATAATTTCAAAAATCTCCCCTTCAGCTCCGTCCATGTCAGGTATTTTTCAATCATTTTTCCGGGAAACATCTTGTACAGCACCGGTCTTCCCAGACTTCTTGCTATTCCAAAAGCAATACAGGAACCCACACAGATTCCTATATAATTATAGAGAAATCCCGGCACCGCTCCAAAGAGCAGCACTCCTGCCAGACAGCTGATGCCACCCGGTATGATTGGAAACACCACCTGAACGATCTGGATCAGCACGAAGATCAGTGCACCGATCATTCCGAAACGGTTCACAAACTGCTGCATGGTCTCCACCGATTGGAAAATGCCGCTCTGATAGCCCCAGACTGCCAGTATTCCACAGAGGATCAGACTAACCCAGGATGCAATATTGACGGCTCTTTGCCAGGTGTTTTTCTCTTTCGACCTGTTTTTCTTCGATCTGTCGCTGGTATAGTTGCTCCATACTTCCCGCAAATCTTTTTTGGGAATAAATTTCTGCGGACTGCTTTGCATAACTGCACATTCCTCTGCGTTCATCGTCTTCTTTCTCCTTCCAGTTCTTCAGGTCTTTCAAGAATTCCTCTTCGGTCCGGTACTGCCAGCCGTTTTTGCCCTCTTCCACAACCGCCCGCAGACATTCATCCCTTCTGCATAATAACGGTAATCCTGCTGCCAGTGCTTCCGCATAGGTAAGCCCCTGGGTCTCACTGGTGGAAGCGCTGACGAACAGATCTCCTGCCGGATAATAAGATGCTACTTCAGCGGGTGATACCATTCCGGTAAAAATAACGCTTCCCGTCACACCCAGTTCTGCTGCCTTTTTCCGTAAAGTCTCCAAATAAGGACCGCCGCCTACAATCATCAGCATTGTGCCGCTCTCCTGAACTTTCTGCTGGTACTCCAGCAATTCTTCCACATTCTTCTCTTTTGCCAGACGACCTACATATAAAAGCACTGTGGTATTCCGGTCCATTTTATATTTTCTTCGGATTCTCTCCCGGGAATCCGTCCGGGTCTGCGCGTCATATTTACTCAGATCAATCCCCGATGGGATCACTGATACCGGACAATGAATGCCATAGTCTTTTAGTAATGTCTCTATTTTTGTGCTGGGAGCGATCATACTGTCCACCTTCTCGGAGATCTGTCGCGTCAGGAACTGTACCATATCCCTGCCCCATTTCTTGTAAGGGGAAAAATAGTGGGTATAATCTTCGTATACAGTATGGTAAGTATGCACCAGAGGGATCTTACATTCCTCTGCGATCTTTTTTGCCATGAAAAAGGTAGAAAATTCACACTGGGAATGCACAATATCCGGATTCCACTCTATAATCCCGCGATACAGTTCGCGTCCCGGGGACACCCGAAGTCTTGCTCCCGGATAAATATATCCGGCATTCACGGAACCCATATAGATCACACCCTCTTCTTCGTAGGAATGAGCTGTACGGGACAGGGTCAGGATCTTCACTTCATGTCCTCTTTGCTGTAATTCCTCCCGCAGATTGCATACCGAAGTAACAACTCCGTTGATGGCCGGCTTGTACCAGTCTGTTGTGATCAATACTTTCATCTTTTTTCTCCCTTCCGTTTATTTTCTCTGAATTGATCTCAGCATAACAGACACAGGTAAATTCCATCCGAATAAAATCAAAAGTTTTCCTAAAGTTTCTGTGAGTTTTTTCCAAAATGTGCACTAAAAAACAGCATTCTCCGGAAATTTCCGGAAAACGCCGTTTTTAATCGTCTTTCTATAAAATTATTATCTTTCTTCTCTGAAGTACGCCAGTCCCAGACTTGCGGGGGGCTGATTCTCTCTCTTGCTCCGCATACTGGTGATGACCAGTACCAGTAAGGTCACAACATAAGGGATCATCTTATACAGCTCCTGGTACTCCATATGCTCGATACCGGTGGGCAGATACAGATACAGAATATACAGACCACCGAACAGGAAAGAAGCAAATACACTGATATTCGGTCTCCAGATAGTGAAGATGACCAGTGCAATGGCAAGCCAGCCTCTGTCACCGAACGCATCGTTGGACCAGACACCGCAGGCATAATCCATTACATAGTACAGTCCGCCCAGACCTGCGATCATACATCCCACGCAGGTAGCGATGTATTTGTACCGGGATACGTTGATACCGGCTGCATCTGCGGTATTGGGGCCCTCACCGACTGCTCTTAAGTGCAGGCCTGTTCTGGTATGACTCAGGACATACGATGCCGCAAACGCAATGATCACTGCCAGATAAGCCAGGAATCCATAGGATAAAAACAGCTTGCCAAACCAGCCAAGTTTTCCTGCAAAAGGAAGGGACTTACTGAAATAACTGCTGGTAGCAGACAGTGCAATGGAAGGTACATCACTGTTTACCAGCTTGATCAGGGATCCGCCGAAGAAGTTACCGAAGCCGACACCGAAGGTGGTCATTGCCAGACCGGTCACGTTCTGGTTCGCCCGCAGGGTAACGGTCAGGAAGCAGTACAGCAGTCCCATCAGCAGGGATCCTAACAGACAGCAGAGCATCGGAATTGCAATGGCAAGAAACCCATTCATGTTCGCAGCGCCTCCTGCGGATCTCTCATAGAAGAAAGATCCGATGACACCACAGATACCTCCCACATACATAACGCCGGGGATTCCCAGATTCAGGTTACCGGATTTCTCCGTGATGATCTCACCGGTACTCCCGTATAACAGAGGAATTCCCTGTACGATTGCTCTCGGAATAAATGCAAGTAAAAATGACCACATGCTTACTGTTCCTCCTTTTCTGCTTTTTTACGGAACTGCAGTCTGTAAGTAATGAAGAACTCACAGCCGATGATAAAGAACAGGATAATACCTGTCAGAATATCGGAGTAAGAATGATTCAGTCCGAAATTGGTAGAGATCTCACTGGCACCGCGATTCATGAAAATGATCAGGAAGCTGGAGAATACCATGGTCAGAGGATTGAACTTGGACATCCAGGATACCAGTACAGCGGTAAATCCCTGTCCGCCTGCAATCGTGGTGGTCACAGTATGATTAATACCTCCTACCAACAGCAGACCTACCAATCCACACAGAGCACCGGATAACAGCATGGTGCGGATAATGACTTTTTCAACCTTGATACCCACATATTTTGCAGTATTTTCGCTCTCACCCACAACAGAGATCTCATATCCCTGCTTGCTGTAATTAAGATATACATACATGAAAATTGTGATCACTACTGCCACTACAATACTTAACAGATATTTGGAACCGAAGATCTGCGGCAGCCAGCCCACGTTGGTGTTCTGGTTGATGATACCGATCTTACCGGATCCCTTGGGAACCTCCCATACTATCGTATAAAATGCCACCAGCTGGGTAGCTATGTAGTTCATCATCAGCGTAGACAGTGTCTCATTGGTATTCCATTTCGCCTTGAAAAATGCGGGAATGAAACCCCAGATGGCTCCTGCTGCCAGGCTGGCCACGATCATGCACAGGATCACAACTGCGTTTGGAAGCTTATCTCCCAGACAGATCATGCAGGCTGCTGCTGCCAGACCGCCGATCAGCACCTGTCCCTCACCACCGATATTCCAGAATTTCATCTTAAATGCCGGAGTCAGTGCCAATGCGATCAAAAGCAGGATCGCTATATTCTGAAAAGTGACCCAGGTCTTGCGGACGGATCCGAAAGCACCCAGAACAATGGACTGATATACCTGTAAAGGATTGATTCCCGTGGTAATCGTCGTAATGATACCGCACAGGATCAGCGCCAGCAGGATTGCCAGAAATCGGATCCCCAGAGCTTTGTACCAGGGGAGCGCATCTCTTTTTACGATATGAAACAAAGGCTCTTTATTCTTTTCCTTCATGTTCTTTGCCTCCTACTCTGGTCATCAACATACCGACCTCATTTTTGTCTGTCTTTCTCGCATCCAGAATACCACTGACTTCTCCGCCGCACAATACCATGATACGGTCGGACAGCTCCATCAGCACATCCAGATCCTCACCTACGAAAATTACGGCAACGCCCTTTTTCTTCTGTTCATTGATCAGGTCATATATAGTATACGAAGAATTGATATCCAGTCCACGTACCGCATAAGCCGTTAACAATACAGTAGGTGCAGACGCAATCTCTCTTCCAACGAGAACCTTCTGTACATTACCACCGGATAATCTACGTACCGGAGTGGTGATACCCGGGGTTACAACCTCCAGATTTTCTACCACATCAGTCGCAAGCTGTTTGGAAGGCTTTCGGTTCGTAAACGGTGTATGTCCCTGTCGGAAGGAACGTAACATCATATTATCGGTCAGATCCATATTGCCTACCAGACCCATGCCGAGACGATCCTCCGGTACAAAAGAAAGAGATACGCCCATCTCTGCGATCTTCAATGGATCCTTGCCGATCAGCATTTCCTTACTTCCATCATCTTCCACGTAACTGATCGTGCCGGCTTCTGTTACCTGCAGACCTGCAATGGCTTCCAGAAGCTCCTTCTGTCCACAGCCGGAGATACCGGCGATTCCCAGGATCTCACCACTGTTGGCGGTAAAGGAGACATCCTTCAGCTTAACGATACCTTCTTCGTTACGTACAGTCAGTCCCTGTACTTCGATACGGGGCTTCGGATTCACAGGTTCCGGTCTGACAATATTCAAAGTAACCGCATGTCCCACCATCATATTGGTCATTTCCGTAACTGTGGTATCCTTTGTCAGCATGCTTCCAATATACTGACCGTTACGAAGCACAGCCACCCTGTCGGACAGAGATTCCACTTCATGCATTTTATGGGTAATGATAACAATGGCTTTACCGTCATCTCTCATTTTCCGGAGAACGTTAAAGAGCTTCTCGGTCTCCTGCGGTGTCAGTACGGCGGTAGGCTCATCCAGGATCAGGATATCCGCACCACGATACAGCACCTTTACAATCTCTACGGTCTGCTTCTGGGATACCGTCATATCATAGATTTTCTGCTTCGGGTCTACTTCAAAACCGTATTTGTCACAGATTTCCTCTATTTTCCGGGAAGCCTCCCTGATATTAAGCCTGCCTTCCAGACCCAGGATGATATTCTCGGTAGCAGAAAGTACATCGATCAGCTTAAAATGCTGATGCACCATACCGATTCCCAACCGTAACGCATCCTTGGGGGATTTGATGACCTCTTCCTTACCGTTAATAAATATCTGTCCCTCATCCGGGAAATAAATACCAGAGAGCATATTCATCAGTGTCGTCTTACCGCTGCCGTTTTCCCCAAGCAGTGATAATATCTCACCCTTATAGATATCCAGATTTACCTTATCATTGGCAATCACGGATCCAAAAGTCTTGGTAATGTTTTTCATTGAAACCGCAGCTACTTTTGTCTCTTTTTCCATCCTAGTCACCTTTCCAATTTATCCACAACCTGCAAATTTTCAAGTCTTTTAATACCTGGCATAAGCACACTGGCCGCCCCTTTTCTACCTCATCCATCCACAAAAACAAAAGATCCATAAGGTAGAAAAAGGGCGGCGCGGCGATAAACGCTGCGCCGTCCGGGCTATTTCAATAAGTCAATTAATACTGCTCATCCAACAGGTTGATTCCATCAATTCTTACATTGAAGTAAGGAGCGGAACGGAATGCAACATCGGACTCATGGAAGTATCCGTCACTTACTACCTCATGGTCGGGAGTATAATCAGGATCGGTATCGATATCAGCTTCATAGCTGTCCAGAGCCTTGCCGTCTACAGTAAAGGTGGCGATATCATATACATGAGTCTTGCCTGCGATCAGATCAGCCTTTGCAGCTTCTACTGCTTCTGCAGTACCGTCTGCTACAGCAGCACCAAGATCGCTCAGCTCTACAGAGCCGGTCTCCAGAGTACCACACCAATCGGTATCGATAGGAGTTCCATCTGCTACACATTTAATAGCATACTCAAAGTAAGGCTCCCAGTTAACTCTGGAAGATACCAGGAAGGTATTGGGGCAGGCTGCCTCAGTGCTTCCGTTGTAAGATACGTTGGGAACACCTGCGGTCTCACATGCGGTAGGAGCACCCATGGAGTCTGCGTGCTGGCTGATCAGTACACATCCGCCCTCGATCAGCTTGTTAGCTGCTTCCTTCTCAGCGGTCTCATCGTACCAGGAACCGGTAAAGGTTACATCCATGGTAACGCTGGGGCATACGGAACGAGCGCCCAGGAAGAAGGATGTATAACCGGACATAACTTCTGCATATGTATAAGCACCTACATAACCCATCTTAGCCTGATCTTCGGTAATATCACCGTTAGCAATCATCTCATTCAGCTTCATTCCTGCAACGATACCTGCAAGGTAACGGCCATCATAGATGGAAGCAAATGCATTGTGGAAGTTGTCCAGACCCTCAGTATGAGCCTTGGTTCCTGTTGCATGGCTGAACTGAACATCGGGATATTCCTTAGCAGCCTCGATGATGTAGTCCTCATGTCCAAAGCTGTCTGCGAAAATGAAATTGCAACCTGCATCAGCAAGCTCACAAGCTGCTTCATAAGCTTCCTGTCCTTCAGGAATGTTGGTCTTGGTCATGTACTCAATGCCAAGCTTCTCACAAGCTGCCTTTGCTCCGTTCAGGAAGTTCAGATCATAAGTAGAGTTCTCATCATGCAGGAAAATAAAACCTGCCTTTACACCACTGACAGTTTCGCCAGCTGCTGCTTCAGTAGTAGCTGCTGCCTCAGTAGTAGCTGCAACAGTTGCAGCATCTGTGCCGGTGGTAGCTGCGTTATTGGATCCGCATCCTGCCAGAGCAGTAACTGCGAGAGCCATAGCTGCGAGTAAACTTACGACTTTCTTTTTCATAATTCTCCTCTTTCTGCGCTGCTGCTTCGTTACAGATCCATGTAGCAGCGCGGTCACAGATCTGCAGATAAACCGGTGAGTCAACGCAAAAAGGGTGTATGACACCTTCATACGACCCCTTTATTGTACTCTCTCAACATTAGTCAGTATAAGCATTTGTCTGACTTCTTGTCAAGAGAAGTATTAAATTTTTATTAACTCGTTTGCGAATGTGATTCTGAATAGTTATCTAACTTATCTAACTCTTAAGATCGAAATGTGATCTCTCCTGTTTTGTCATCCATGCTTTCCACAATAGCGAGCGACTCTACACGGATACCCTTGGAACGGATCAGATCGCCGCCCTTCTGGAATCCCTTCTCAACAGCAATGCCGACACCCTCTACAGAAGCTCCCGCTTTATTGACAATGTCGATCAAACCCTCCAGTGCGCATCCGTTGGCCAGGAAATCATCAATGATCAGAATATGATCTTCCGGATGCAGAAATTTTTTGGAGACGATCACATCATATACTCTCTTGTGCGTAAAGGATTCGATCTTGGTGGAATATACTTCGCCGTCAATATTTACGGACTGGGACTTTTTTGCAAATACCACAGGCACATGAAAATGCTGGGCTGCCACACAGGCGATGCCGATACCGGAAGCCTCCACAGTCAGGATCTTCGTAATCTTACGGTCTGCAAACAGACGCGCCCATTCCTTTCCCATTTCATTGAACAGATCAATGTCCATCTGATGATTCAGAAAAGAATCTACTTTTAATACATTTCCTGCTTTTACTGTACCATCTTTGCGAATGCGCTCTTCGAGTAATTTCATTGTATGTCTCCTCTTTTGTTTCTTCTTAATATATTTTAATGATGTCGGGGTCAAAAGCCCCCGACTTTGATACCTACGGATTGCTTCGTGCTACGCACTACCACAATTCTACCCAATATTCGCATATCGTGGGAGTATCATCCCACTTTTAGGCTCTTATATCTCTTATTATACGCAGGATATTGCTCCTTTTTCAATAGAAGAACTATATTTCTTGCTATTTTGACAACATTTTGCTATGTTAACCATGAGAATACTGAAATCACGAGGTGTCTTATGCCTATCAGAGGATATATCATAGAAAAATATAATGCCATGACCAACGCTTATACCTGCAATCGTCTGGTACAGGAAGCTTCTGCCCTGGATATGGATCTGCAGATTGTAGGGATCCACGATACTACGGTCTCCATGCAGGGGGTTATAAATCATGGTAAAATACTGGAACCTGTGGATTTTGTCATCAACCGCTATAAATGGGGACGGGAAAAGGATGCTATAAATGCACTTGCCACCCGAAGCTATAATCCTTTAACTGCTTATAATATCTATATTAATAAATTTGAACAGGTACGAAGGCTTCATTCCGAAGCCTTTTTGATCCCGAAATATCTTTTGGGAACTTCTCTGTTGCCTTTTTCTTCTATTGTAGAACAATTGGGCCTTCCTTTTGTCGCTAAAGGACTGGAAAGCTCCATGGGAGAAGAAATTGCCTGCATCCGGGATAAGGCTTCTTATGAGGAACTCTCTCTTAACTACCCTTCCTCCAAGGAATGGCTCTTCGAAGAATTTATCTCGGAAAGCTACGGCAGAGATCTGCGATTTTACAGCATCCGCGGAGAAGCCGTTGCCTGTATGCAGCGCAGATCCCAGGGGGATTTCCGTGCAAATGTAGCTCTGGGAGCTTCGGTAGAGCCTTACCCTGTCACGTCCTACATCCGTACCATAGCCGCAGATATTTACGAGCAGACCGGACTGGATTTTCTGGGAATTGATCTGCTTTTTGGCAGAGAAAAACCTTATTTTTGCGAAATCAACGTTATGCCGGGACTGGAAGGCATTGAAAAAGCCTCCGGTATTAATGTTGCAGCAAAAGTTTTGGAAACAATACGGTCAGACTTTGCATAAGGAACTTATCTCATATTTGTACCTGCACAGTGTACGAAAATATACGATACTGTTATGTCGCTAAAATTGCAGGTTACGGAAAGGTATGCTTATTTTTATGAACAATGCTTCCGGAACACCACTGGAATTTCATAAGATCACTACGCAAAAAGAGGCGGAAGACTTCGTCTATGCTTCCTATCTGCGGGCTGCCACACATCAGGACTATGCTGCAAAGGATGCCGGAAAAAGGCATCCCGAGCTGACAAGATCTCTGCTCCGGCAGAAATCGATTGCTCCCTGTGTCGTCGTCACCGGAAGCAAGGGAAAAGGATCCGTTGCTAATATGATTTCCCGGATCCTGCAGACAAATTTATCCGTAGGACTGATGACCAGTCCTCATATTACTGATTTCAGAGAGCGCTTCCGCGTCAATGATACCATGATCAGTGAAGCCGACTTTTGCCGTCTGATGACACAGATCCGGCCGGAGATTCTGGACATTGCCTCCGCTCTGCCGGAGTCGGTATGTATCAGCCCCATGGGCATTCAGGCGGACCTGGCACTGACTTATTTTTCGGAAAAGCATACGGCTTTCAATGTATTTGAATGCGGAAAGGGTGCAAAATATGATGATGTAAACAACATTCGTCACAATTATGCCGTGATCAACCGGATTTTCTTAGAGCATACAAGAGAGCTGGGAGATACGTTAGCTGCCATTGCGGAAGATAAATCCCACGTCATCACCGGAGAGCAGAAATGCGTGTATTTTGCCGAACAGGAACCGGAAGTACTGGAGGTTCTGGTTCGCCGTGCTAAGGCTATGCAGGTTCCCTATAAAATATACGGTCGGGATTTTCAGGCAGAAAATATCCGCTATGCATGTTCCGGCATGCTATTTGATGTGGTAATCGGAGATAACATTTATCCGGATTTACAGATTCCGTTATTGGGAGAACATCAGGCAAAAAACTGTGCACTGGCTCTTGTTGTATGTATGGATGTCATGGCGGATCTTTGCCGGGAATCCGATACTCTGTATATATTTTCAGATACAATGTGCAATCAAATTCGCCGCCAGCTGTCTGCGATCCATCATCCGGGGCGGATGGAGATTCTGAGTTCGGATCCGTTTGTCCTGCTGGATGCCTGCATCAATTCCGCCAGTTGTGAAAATGTAAAAGAAGTTCTGCGGCATCTGGGGATTTCGAATTGTACTGTTATCGTGGGGATTCCGGAGGATAAGGATTATGCTGGTGTGGTCCGGTCCATGAAAGATGTAGCTGCCCGCATCATTCTCACCAGATCCGGGAATCCGCATTATCATTTTTCCCCAAAACAGCAGGAGTCATTGGCAGAAGAGGGTATTGGCACGATATGGACAGACTCCGTGAAACAGGCACTGACTCTGACAGGTTCTTGTCCGGATCCCATCGTAATCTTGGGAACGACTTCGGTAATTTCCGAAGTAGAGCGGATTTTTCGACAATCTTAACTTGCCCTCATAGAACATGGATGCTACAATGGGGGCAACTAGAAGACATATACGTAATGAATCAAAGCATTATGCAGAAAGGAGAAGTTCCATGACAGGTATTTACGGAATCGATTATTATAATAATTATAGTCTGACCGGCAATTACGGATACGGTTATTCTACCGGTGCGGTATCTTCCGCACGGCCCGAAGAGAAGGGTATGGTAGTAAATCCCGGAAAATCCGATGTGGAAAAGCCCGGCAGAAAATCTTCTCCCGCAGAATGTGAGACCTGCAAGAACCGCAAATATCAGGACGGTTCCGATGAGATGGTCTCCTTCAAATCTGCATCCCATATCTCTCCACAGGCTTCCGCTTCCAGGGTCCGCGCCCATGAGCAGGAGCATGTAACCAATGCCTACAACAAAGCTGCACAGAACAACGGTAAAGTTCTCTCCGCCACAGTGTCCCTGCGGACCGCGGTATGTCCCGAATGCGGCACTGTCTACACCGCCGGCGGTACCACCACGACTAAGATCAGCTACAGTGACGAGAGCAATCCTTATCAGCAGAACAAAAAATCCGCCGATGCTGCCGCAGTGATTGGACGGAATCTGGATCTGAGTGCATAGACCTCATTGCCCCGACTATGCATAATGTCATCCAGGGAATAAGATCATCCTCGAAGGGATCAGATTATTACTGGAATGCCGTATTACAATCACCAAAATGCCTAATAAAAAACTGAAAAAACTCCGTATATAGTTTATCAAATTATAGATGAATTTGACAGATAAAAATGTTCCATCATGAATGATAAAATTATAAAAGTTCATAGCCACCCTCAGCGGGTGGGTTGCTGCGCCTTCTTAATTATTTTTTATTAATTCCAAAACACTTCTTACCTGCACTATCGTCTTAAGATATCACAGGAGTTACTATCGAACACTAATCTTAAGATTGATGATATCGCTAATCAATGCGGTTTTAAATATGGCTCCTACTTCAACCGGCAATTTACAAAATGCCTTGGGATTTCTCCATCGGAATTTCGTAAAAATCCTACAGGGTATAGCATGTTTGAGGGCGATAAAGTTAAAAAATTATAGCTACAGGTTATATCTGTTTATCCGGCAATAAAAGCAACCTATCTATTACAGGATGAATCATTTGAACAGAATCCACTTTATTTATTGCACATAACTTTTTACCCGCGTCTTTACTGGAAGCACCACAATGATATACGGATTCTGCAGGTAACCCATAATCAAGAATGATCCATCTATCATGGCAATCCGGATTAGGTTTGATTCTAAGTGTTGGATATTGATTTATAAAGTCCTTAACCACAGCACTTGTAAGAAAACCTTTTTTCCCATGACCATTCTCTGTAAAAAGAATTACCTCAACACCGGATTGTTTTTGCGACAAAAGTTGTAATGTCTTGGTATTCATATAATCATCCACCACATAAATAGATTTTGTTGCCTGTTGATAAATGTCTATGTAGGCTACATCTGCTTCAAACTTCTGTCCCTTATAGATTACAAAATTTTTAAAATCTTTCTCTGTAATAAAATTCTCATTCATAACATCAATGCTCTTTCGAATCTCTTCCATTGATTTTTCTGTTTGTTTCTGCCGATCTACTACATCTGCCATCTGAACGGATAGTTCCGATACTTTTGCTGTAACCAGATTCATTTCCGATTGCGTGACGAACTGCCTATTTTGTCTAATATAATGACGCATCTCTTTGAATGCACGCATGATAAAAATACTCTGCTGTTCTGCCAACTCTCCTTTTAATACCGTAGCCAACATATAAATTCCCTGTTCAGTGAATACATATGGCATCTTCTTTATATGCATACCACGTTTATTTTCATTAATGTTTAAAGTCGCAAATTGCGACTTTAAAGAATCTGGAATTTCACTTTCAACTAACTGAAACATAAAATCTTCCGGAAATCTCTTAATGTTTCTTTTTACCTGTTCATTTAATCGTTTTACCTCATAGCCATATATTTTTGCTAAATCAGAATCTAGCATAACTTGCTGTCCACGAATTATGTAAATACTATTTATGATATTGTCTACTGTATTTAATCCTAATACTTCTCCCATAAACCGTCCTTTCGTGAAGTCGCAATTTGCGACTTCACAACTACATATTTTCCAGGCTTTCTATTTTCTTCAAAGCCTCCACATAAGCCATCAGTCTCTTCTTCTGCTCTTCTTTAAGGCCATGGTAGTCTTCAATCAACTGAATATCATAAGGCGTGAATCTGCTCTCAGGACTTGCCGCCGCAATCTCTTCCTCATCCTCAATTCCTTTTCCGGTAAGAAGCTGCTCCGGCGTAATCTGTAACACATTACAAATATTCATAATCTTATCTGCCGCAGGATTTGTCTTTTTCTTCTTCCATTCGCTGATGGTACTGGTCGCTATACCAACCTGTTTTGCGAACTCAACCTGTGTCATATTCCTATCTTTTAATACCTTTAATATCCTCTCGCTAATAGTCATTTTATTTATCTCCTATATTTCATTATTATAAATTTCATTATTATGAAATAATATTACACCATAATATTCATATATTCAATGTAAATATATAAAAGTTCGAAAGCACTGGGCATCCGAACTTTTTATATCTCAATCCTAATCGTTAAATTGTCATTTTATAAGTTATCACTGATAAAATTATAAATTCAATAATAAATATCAGATACTTTTTTCTTTTTAGATTTTCTCTCCGGCAATTCTTCCCACATACTCTCAACCAGTTCACACAAAAACTGCCGATCATCTACATTATCAACCAAAATCATTTCTTTAGCACCATTATAAGGCAGTTCCATCTCGGCATCTGACATCAGCCTCAATGCCATCGGGACCGGCTTCACCAAAAGTCTGTCGTCATATATTCCACCAAAAATCCTTCCACGGTAATAAAGGATGTATGCGCCCATCATTGCCCTGCTGCTGATTTCATCCAGTCCTGATAATTGTTCCATAACAAAATCCAAATACTCTTTTGTTGATGCCATATTATTTTCCTCCACACTCTTAGGCTCTCTTTATCGGATGCCTGATTACAGTCTTCAACTTCTCCGGCGCTACCTTCCGTGCATCACTCAGATAAATCTCATGGTGCATTCTCTGATCCGTTATATCAAGTGTATATCCCTGTTCTTCCATATATCTGTGCATTGCATCTACCGTAGCAGGCTCATCGTCATACGCTCCGATATGCATACACTGTACACATAAGCCCTCCTCATAGGAAAAAAACTCAACCTTAGAAAAATCCTGTTTTTTCTTTGCCGTAGCTTTCCTGACAGCCCAGTCGAAATCTTCCCTGGTCACAAAATCCGGCAAGCGAATAACAGAAATCCACTTAAAATCTTCCTTGCGCGCATAATCAATTCCGGACACGCCTTCTTGCCACCAAAATCCCTCTAATGGCGGCACGACATAATCGAAATATCCATTAATCTGATGATCTTCCTTTTTACTCATTTTTATCGTAAATGCAATTCCGTACAGAAGTCCGATAGCCTGCTTATATTCTCCATCTGCATCATTTGGATTACCGCTTCCCCTTACCGCTATATAATTCATTTTCGGGACAGTTACGATAGCCGGTGTGCCTTTCGGCATATAAAATTCTTTATATTCCTTCTTGTAGTCAAAAGCCATATCTTTTACACTCCCTCTAAGTCCTTCTCTTCATAAGGCTTATTCCAGGAACCAATCTCTATCATATTTCCTTCCGGATCAGCAATATAGCAGGTTCTCTGTCCCCAAGGTTCAAGTTCCGGTTCAAGCACAGATGTTGCACCATTTTCCACAGCCTTCTTGTATGCCTCGTCCACCTCTTCAAAAGTATCAACATATAGTGTTATTTCAAAATGACCATTCAGACCCTTGATATACTCATATCGCCGGTTTGTCATCTTCTCAAAATCGTTCCGTCCATACAGCAAAAAAAGTGTTCCGTCTTTCACAAGATAAACATTGGAAGTATTCTCTTCTTCCTTAATTTCAAATCCGAGAACATCCTTGTAAAAACGAATCATCTTTGCCATATCATCAACAAACAACCCAAAACCGTCTAATCTCATTTTCCTAATCCTCCATAGATTTTTAATATTTCCTCTGCATTCCTGCGAATAATGTCCCGCACTTCTTCGGGCTCAAGCACCTCTACTTTTGCTCCAAATGTCATAAGCCATGTCACAAGGTTATCCATATCCGTATAGTCTGCTGAAAAGAGCAGCCTTCCATCGTCCGTTTCTGTAAAGCAGTTCGGTCCAAATTCTTCAACCAGCCGCCACTTCATATTCGGTGTAAAAAGAGCTTTTACCTTTATCCCACCCGGAAATATCTTCTCATTTGACAAATCCGGCATTGGTACATCTCTACGCAGAAATCCACGGTCTGTTTCAACAACACAATCCATACGGTTCAGTTTGAACAGCCTGTAATCTTTACGTTCTAAACACCACCCCCATACATACCAGCTCGACCACTGGAAAACCAGATAATATGGTTCTACCCTTCGGTTGCTCTCTCCGGACGGAGCATAATACTTAAATCGTATGATCCGCCTGTTTTCTATTGCACTCTGGATTACCTCGATCTTTGGAGCAAGAGAACCCTTATACCATGAAGATAAGTCAATCAGCATAGAGTCTCTTCCACTGATGAACTCTGATGATCCGGTCTGGATTTTCTCCATCAGCTGACTGTAGTACCTGCTTCCGCTCACACTGTCAAGACTCCGCAAACCCGCAAGAATCATCTGCATATCTTTGGAACTCAAAATCGTCCTGTCCATACGATATCCATCCATAATACTTATACCACCACCGGTACCCTGTGCAGTTTTTATAGGAATACCTGCTTTACAAAGGTCTTCAATATCCCGATTTATTGTCCTTCGAGATACCTCAAATCTTTCTGCCAGTTCAGGAGCCGTTGTCTTTTCTTCCTGCAGTAAGATTGACAATATACCGATAAGTCTATCTATTTTCATCGTTTCTCATACTCCATACCTATCATATCTAACTCAACATGACAACTATCTGTCATGTTTATTATACCTGTGAAAAATTCTCTGTAAACAAAAAGCCTGCGAACGTCTGATTTTATTTCTAATGTTCGCAGGCTCAATCTCCTCTAGTGTGGTAAAATCAAAGTTCCTTTGATGAAGCACCACATAAGAAAACTCTTTCATCAGTAGTTCCATAATCCAACACTATAAATCGATCATGAAATATACCGCCGGTCTTTTTCATTGATATTTTTACGGATGGATACTCTTTGCAGAAATCCGTAAATTCTATATTATGAAGTTTATTATTTCCAACATTATCACTGAATAAAGTAATATTTACTCCTGTAGGAGAATTTTTAAGATGTACCAGCGTTCTTAATCCAATATAATTATCAACGACATATATTGACGACTTTGCCTGCTTATAAATGGACTCATAAACTTCATCCGCACTACTGAACTTTGCATTAAACATGAGCCACTTGCTATCCCTGATACCTTATTCTTTCTACCAGCGTTTCCTTTTTCAGATTACTGCTTAAAACACAGGAAAGCACAATTTGTAGAATACCAACCAGAAGAATCATAACAAGAATCGGGATAAGAGGAACGTGATAAACGTTCATTCCAAAAATCCCATTATGCTTCGCATAGGAAAACAGTGCATAGCCAAGGGGCAAACCGGCAGCAAGTGCGACGCAGATGGTGCCAACCGTAAAAATCAAGCCCTGTATTTGTAAGCTCAGATTCAACTGCTTATTGGTCATGCCTACCGCTTGCAGCACACCGTATTCCTGCTTCTTCGTGGTGATATTGATGATCATGGTGTTTGCCAGATTCATAAACCCAATGAGACCGACAATTGCCATGAACAGATAGCAGCCAAGCTTCATCATACGGCTTGCGTATTCTGCGGTTTGCAATTCTGCGTGATAGGTGTTCAGCTTGATATGAGAAGTATCGGAGAGCAGGTCATTCAGGCTTTGCTCTACAGATGCCACATCTTTTTTAGCACAATCCACCCACAGGTATCCATAAGATGTCCCTTTCGGATTTACAGAGCGGTATACTTCTTCCGGAATGACCAGATAAGTGTCCGCGCTTACAAAGGAGCCTGCGATTTTTCCATGATAGGTATAGGTTTCACTTCCATTCTCAAAGTCAAATACAATAGATTCACCCGGAGCATATCCATCTTGTTCCATCCACGCCGACCAGCCAAAGAAAATTTCACCATTCTTTACCGCCTGATCATAGTCCATAGAGCCAATATCCCCGTCCTGGCGCATAAAATCAAAATCCTTTTTACTCACAATATCAGCCGGAAATCTTGTTCCGTTCAGATTTACAGAGACAATCTCTCTCGTCATGACATCTGTCACTCCCGGAATGCTTTTGATTTCTTCAATCATTGAATCATTCAATGGATTATCCGTCAGAATCGTGTCCAGATTATTCTCCGGATAGGCTTCATCATAATTCTGGGAATAATCCAGCTGCAACTCAAATTGTCCATGGTTGATTGCAATCCGCGCCTCGTGCTCCGTGTCAATATTCCCAACATAATTAGAGATAATTACAAACAATACACAGGAAAGCCCCATGGTAAGAATCGTAGCAATGGTTCTTTTCGGATTGCCTGTCACATTTGCCATTGCCATGGAGAAAACGGTGACATCTTTTCTGCCTTTTCGTCTGCCCTGTTTTTGCGTTTTGGAGCCGTCAAGATACCGTGTCGCTTCGATGGGTGAAATCCGGGAAACAATTTTCATGGGTTTGCGCAGAGCCAAAACGACCGTAAGAAACGATACAAAAATGCAGATAATCATAATTGTCAGTGAAAACAGAGGCACCTGATGGTTCTTGATTCCGGACGATACCAGATTTCCCTGCTCCACCAGCCGGTTGAAGCTGACTTTTGCAATCAGGAAACCAAACAGCAGCCCCAGCGGTATCGAAGGAACCGCCAGAAGAATGCCCTCACGAAAGATCAACTGCTTCATCTGCTTTCTGGTTGCACCCAGCGCCTTGATTTTTCCGTACTCCTGAACCTTCTGGGCAATCCCGACCTGGAAGATATTATAAATGACCACAACGGAAAACAGCACGATTCCGAGGATCAGGGTTCCACAAACCACAATCATTTCATAGCTCGGCTGCAATACCCACTGCAGGTAGAGGTCATTGATGATCACGTTTTTCTGGTCAATGCCGCAGGAATCTGCGATCTCTTTTATAACAGGCGCAACATTATTCATAGATACATTTGCAGAATCGCTCAAGGTAAAATAGATATTATATTGCCTGTCACCCTCCGCAACACGCTCATTATTAAAATCCTGCGAACCGAATACAACATAGGAAGCCTCGATGGTATATTCATCCCGGTCATATAAAATCCCGCTGACAGTAAAGTCCACCGGTGCGTATTCCGACTGCATGCCGGAACGGTACTCCAATGTTACGGTGTCTCCGACTTTTACATCATGGTATCCCACTGCATCAAAGAAAGCGCGTCCTGCGGCAATTTCCTGCGCCTTTTCCGGATAGGTACCTTCCTTCAACACATATTCCTGATTATAGGGAAGCATTTTCCTGACCGTTTCATCCGCACTGACAAAGCCGCCATTTTCATTTCCTTTCAGGATACCCTCCGTACACATGATGCCGATATCAGATATCTCAGCTCTGCGTTCCACTTCTTTTAATTGCGTACCATCTGCGGCGATAAACAGACCGTAGTTGCTTCCATATGAGCCTGCCGCCTGACTTTTCTGCAAACGTATCATTCCATTTC
>NZ_JBOKRY010000047.1:0-23024 GCF_051972595.1 Simiaoa sp.
TTAAGCCCCGGTGGTTTACGATATGCGGGGCGTAACCATCAATAATAGTCAATTACGCCCCGGTGGTTTACAATATGCGGGGCGTAACCATCAATAATAGTCAATTACGCCCCGGTGGTTTACAATATGCGGGGCGTAACCATCAATAATAGTCAATTAAGCCCCGGTGGTTTACGATATGCGGGGCGTAATCAACAATAATAGTCAATTAAGCCCCGGTGGTTTACGATACACGGGGCGTAATCATCAATAATAGTTAATTACGCCCCGGTAGCTTTCATTACGCGGGGTGTAATCGTTAAATCTTGTGTGTAACGCCCCGTACCTTGGTTTAAGGGTACAGAGAAGCTTGATCCTATCTCCTGTGCCCACGCTGAGGCGGAAGAAGGATACAGACTAGCTTGCTCCTATCTTCTGTGCCCACGCTGAGGCGTAAGAAGGGTACAGAGAAGCTTGATCCTATCTCCTGTGCCCACGTTGAGGCGGAAGAAGGGCACAGAGAAGCTTGATCCTATCTCCTGTGCCCACACTGAGGCAAAAGAATGGGCACAGGCGGAACTTGTCCGGTCTACGGCAGCCCTACGTTACGAGCCATGCATCAATCCATAAATGTGTCGCAAAGGGCGCTCCACATTTATTGGCAGTTCTCTGCAATGAGCCACGCTATTCATAAGATTGTCAGCAAAAAACGCTGCCAATCTTATTTCATATCGCGGCGTTCGCCGCATCACGGCATAAGTAAAGACAGCGATTTGTGCGCAAGCGCCCATCGCTGTCCTCACTATGCCTATGCGCGGCTCATTGCTCGCGTAAACTCTCAATTTACATCTTTAATGGAACGTGAAGGAATCTCCGTTCTCCACGATACAGATCATGGTCTTGCCGGTATTGAGTACAATCTCATCGCCGTTGTCATCATAATACTTCGTCGCACCGTAATCGGAAGTCTTCTCCCAGTTGACATGAATACCACGTCCGTTTGTGAAGAACCATCCATCCCGTGTGGTGTCGTGACACTGGAACGCCAGATATCCTTCCCCCAATTCCTCGTAAAAGGTATTCTGCACCAAAATATTTTTAAAGGACAACTGCTTCCCGGTGACGGCGTCGATATGAGGGCCGTCCGAACTGCCGGACAGATGCTGGGATCTGTAATAGAGTCCATCATCCTCATTGAATTCAAAATAACATCTTGTCAGGGGATAACATCCCGACATATCAATATAGGTGGCATCTTTTGCCTTGGAGCCGTATTGATCAAGTGTATTCGGCTCTGCCTTCGTGGCAAAACGGAAATGATTCTCGTCGGTGAGACCACGGTAATTTAAGCTGTATCCCTTTTTCTCAATGACTTTTAACAGACCTGCACCGGAAGCATAAGCGTTGTGAGGCTTGCTGCGGTCACTGGTGCGGAAGAAAGCCTCGTCGTCCGTGCCGGAAGTACCGTCAATATTCTGCGTATCCGGTTCTGCCATCAGCTCGTTGATAAAAAAAGGTCCTCCGAAATGTACTAAAAAGGCATCCCACTCAAATGCCCAGTAAGCGTAATAATCACGCAGGCTGCGGATATTACCGATCTTGTCCATATCTTCCCAGCCTTCATAGATTGCCATCATGCGTGTCATACGGTTCTCCACATTGGCTTCATAGATAATGGAAGCTTCAGACAGACTGTACTGTGGAATCGCGGAAGCTTCATTGGGGATCATGACTGCGATGGGGCGGGTTGCTGCGACATCCGCATCCACCCACTCATTGGTCAGACGGCTGCGTACCATACCTTCCACAGGCGGATTGGTGTCGTCCTCCACCACGATCGTCACCGGATCCGGCATTTTTTCACCGGAGGTTGCATTGGAAGCCGGGCTGTCCTCCGGCAGGATCGGGCTCAATATATTGTTATTATTGTTCTGCTGGCCACAGGCGGTCAACAGGAGAGAAGCGGACAGGCAAAGCGCGGTGGCTCTTAACAGTGTCCTAGTTCTGCTTTTGAAAAAACACATACAAATGTCACCTCTGTCAAGTATAATGGACGAATCTTAAAATACAAAAGTGTAAAGAATCACACCGCAGAAAATTCCTAAAATGGCTCCCATCAATACCTGCAAGGGGGTATGTCCTACGAATTCTTTTAATTTATCGTGGGCGGATATTTCACTGCGCCCCATATCCTCAAATACCTTCAGCATCTCATTTAATAGCTGAGCCTGAATACCGGTCTCTCTGCGGACACCCATGGCATCGTACATTACGATGATCGCAAGGATCAGGGAGATGGCGAACTCGAAGCTTCCGGCACCGTATTCGTAGCATACCGCCGTCACCAGGGAGCACACAGTGGCGGAATGAGAACTGGGCATGCCACCGCTGCCTACGAGACGTTCCGCTACGAATTTTTTGGAGACGATGAGATGGATGATGGTCTTAAGCACCTGTGCCACCAGCCAGCCGCATGCAGCGGCCAGAAAAATACGATTACTGAAAAATTCCTGAAAAAAGTTCATTATTTACCTCGTTTCCGGTATGCCCTTATCCCACAGATGGACATACATAAGCTTAGTATAATCCAAAAAGCGGAAAAAGTACAGTGTTGACCTTGAAATGATATGCATTTGGATAGTATAATGAAACCATCCGGAGATGAATTATTCCCGGGTATATATGCAGATGATATAGCCGGACGATATACCGAATGATATACCGAATGATATACCGGATGATATAGCCGGATGATATACCGGACGATAACCGGAGACAATATATCAGATGATTTATACAGATATATATTAAGGAGACTTATAGGATGAGCCTGCTGAGCGTAATAGTACCCTGCTATAATGAAGAAGAGAGCGTTGCCCTGTTTTATCAGGAGCTGACGAAGAACGATACATTTTTCAAAGAAAAAGACATCGAACTGGAGCTGCTCTATATTGATGACGGATCGAAGGACGGCACTGTGCGAGAGGTCAAAAAGCTGATCGAGGCAGATCCGCGGGTCCATATCATCTCTTTTTCAAGGAATTTCGGAAAAGAAGCAGCTATGTTCGCCGGCCTGGAGAAGTCAAAGGGAGACTACGTGGTAATGATGGATGTGGATCTGCAGGATCCCCCCTCTCTGCTTCCGGAGATGTTCGAGTGGATCTGGAAGGGTTATGATTCTGTGGCAACGAGGCGTGTGACCCGTAAGGGCGAACCGCCGATCCGCAGCTTTTTCGCCAGAAGGTTCTATCAGCTGATGAAAAAAATCTCCAAGACGGAGATGATGGACGGCGCCAGAGATTATCGCCTGATGACCCGTCAGATGGTGGATGCCATTCTGTCCATGCGGGAGTACAACCGTTTTACCAAGGGAATCTTCGGCTGGGTAGGCTTCAACACCAAGTGGCTGGAGTATGAAAATGTGGAGCGAGCCAAGGGGGAGACCAAGTGGAATTTCTGGAAGCTGTTTATATATTCCCTGGATGGAATTACCGCGTTCTCCACGGCACCGCTTTTGATTGCTTCGTTTGTCGGCGTATTGTTCTGCGTGATCGCTTTTATGATGATCATTTTTATTATTGTGCGTAAGCTGATCTTCGGAGACCCGGTATCCGGCTGGCCTTCGCTGGTATGTATTATCCTGATGACCAGTGGGGTACAGTTCTTCTGCACCGGCATTTTGGGACAGTATCTGGCAAAAGCTTACATGGAAGTGAAACGCAGACCGATTTATCTGGTAAAAGAAGAAATTTAAGCCTTTTTGAGTGAAAAAGTGTTACAAAACAGGGGGGAAATGTAACATTTTTACTTTCTTAACTATATTTTAACGAAAAAATGTCTTTTCAAAAATCGACAGCTATGATACTATTTCTTTATCAGTCACTGCCAGGGAGCAATACTCGACAAGTAAAAAGGGGGACTTGTTTTGGATATTGTTGCAGTAAAAGATTCAGAGTTAGAGAGATATGTAACCAAAATCATGTTGGAGATAGGGGTTCCGGCTCATTTGAAGGGGTATCACTATTTACGGGATGCAATCATTTTGTCAGGAAAAGACATGGAGGTAGTAAGCAGCGTCACCAAGCTGTTATATCCTACCATCGCGAAGCATTTCCGGACCACTGACCAGAAGGTGGAACGAGCGATCAGGAATGCCATTGAAGTGTCCTGGTCGAGAGGAAATGTCGAGACATTCGAGAAGATTTTTGGCTATTCTGTAGCTACCGGAAGGACGAGACCTACGAACAGCGAGTATATCGCCCGTATCGCGGATAACATCCGACTGGATTATAAGGCTATGTAACATATTGTTTTTGTTGTAGAGATCGGGAGAGTTGATCATGTAGATGCAGTATTCTCCCCGGCAGACTGATAGGAGCCATGTACCGAAAGGGGAAGTTTCGGTATGTGGCTTTTTTATGGGTGCGTTTATGGTACGTTATGGTACGTTATGGTACGTTCTCAAACGTAATATTTGTCAAGTCCTTATAAATATGATAAGATGTACAAAAGCCTGCGTTTGAATCAGCGGGCACTGGGAGATAAAATGACTTTTCGGACATCAGATATTTTGATCGGGGGGAGCCTGGTCATCATCGGGCTGACGGAAGTCGCCCATTTGGCAGGCTGCCTGTTAGGGTGGTCTTTTTTGACTGTGACGGATCTGATGCTGGCAGGGATCGTGGTTATGGTGATCGCGGCAATCCTGATCAGCCTGATCAGACATAAAAAGGCAGTGGCAGTCACCGTTATTGCCGGTAAAACGGCACCGGAGAAGAAAAAAGTGTTAAGAACGCAGCAGATTCTGACAGGAATTTTGGCGTTTTTCATACTGTTGCAGATCCTGCGGATCCTTACGGGAGAACGGGCATGGCTGGACGGAGATATGACACTGGAGACGGTGAATACCTTCCTTAAGGAGAATGCCATCTATACCGTGGATCCCCTGACGGGAGTTCCCTATACCGTAGCAATGCCGCTGAGGCTTCGAATACTGTGCCTTCCGACCCTGTACGGGGCTGTCTGCAGATGGACGGGGATGGGCACAGCGGATGTAGTATACCGGCTGATCCCCTGTGTGACATTATTGCTTGGATATGTGGCTTACGGCAGGCTCGCAACCGTTATTTTCGGAGAAGATGGAACGAAGAGGAAGACCTTTCTGCTGATCGTGGGAATACTGTTTTGTGCAGGGGCATATATGCCCGGCGTGGACGGTTTTGATATTTTCTACGGAGGCTTTCGCGGAGTGACGATCCGGGCAATGGTATTGCTTCCGTATCTGATCGCCTGCCTGATGGAGAGAAAGTACTTCGGCGTGGTCCTGTGTGTGCTGGCGGAAGCCTGTATGGTGTGGACCCTGTACGGTGCCGGAGTTTGCCTGCTTGTGATGCTTGGCTGGATCGTGCTTCATAAGCTGCTTTCATTGTTTCCCGGCAGACGGAAAAAGGAGGCGGCAGGATGACACTACTAAAAACCGCCCTGAACGGCTGGACCGATTATACGCAACACGGAAAATTCACGGCACTATTGCTGGTGGCAATACTGTATCTCGGATATACGATCCACAGGCGGAATGCCCTTTATGCCGGAGCGGGCAGCAAGGATCGCAATAAGACAACCATGACATTATGGCTGTATTCCGGGCTGACGGCATTTGCATGCATCTGCCCGTTGACCGCACTTTTTCTGATGAAATACCAGACTGCATTTTATTCGTATGTATGGATCTGGGCAGTGGTGCCGCAGACAGCGCTGATTGCATGGGCTGCCGCGGAATTTTTATGCGGATTATGGAAAAAAAGAACTCTTACGAATCTTATGGCAACGGTGATCTTGCTGGGAATCGTGTTCTTAAGCAGCAATCCGGTATCGGAATGGACGAAAGAACAGACCGCACAGATCCCTGTCATGGATATGACGATACAACAGAATCCAGAAACGTCACCCTGGGAGACACTGTCAGACCTTACGGAATACCGGCTGACGGAGAGCGGAGACGCAAGCTTTACTCTGTGGGCACCGAAGGAGATCATGGCAGCCGCCAGGGCGTACAGCGCGGAGATCTATCCGGTGTACGGCAGGAGCATCTGGGATGCCTCCCTTGGAAGCTATTCCTATGACACCTATGCGACCGGACAGGAGGATCTGTATCTGTGGATGAGCCATCTGGAAGCCACCGGAGAGACGGAATATGTGCGTATGGATGAGAGTACCGGAGCGCGGACGATCGATTTCGCGGATTGCCTGAAATATGCGGCAGAGAAAAATGTGGATATCGTTCTGCTCCCGGGGAATCTGCGGAAGGAGACACTCTCGGAACTGCAAAACACTGCCGGGAGTAAGCTGCAGCCTCTGGACGGATACTATCTGTTGACGATGCAGAAGTGAGCGGTCGTAGCAGATGAGTGATGGAGACTAGAATTTGTAAGAATATTTTGCCTGCGGATGAAAGCACGCAGGCCATTGAAAGGCATTGGTATTTTCATGGAACAGAATATGATCAGTATTGTGGTGCCGGTGTACCGGGCTGAAAAATATATTGAAGAGACCATGGACTGTGTGCGCGCCCAGACCTATACGGACTGGGAGCTGCTGCTCATCGAAGACTGCGGTCCGGATCAGAGCAGACAGCGGATCGAGGAGTATATACAGCGCACCGGGGATGACAGGATCAGACTGCTGACCCACCCGACGAACCTGGGGGCGGCGAGGGCGCGGAACCTGGGAGTCGATGAGGCAAGGGGAAGATATCTTGCCTATCTGGATGCGGATGACCTGTGGGCGCCGGATAAGCTTAAGAAGGAGCTTGCTTTTCTGAAAGAGAGACAGGCTGCCTTCGTGTTCACCGGGTACGAGTTCGCGGACGAGAACGGCAAGGGAACCGGAAAAGTGGTTCGCGTTCCTGCCACCATTACGTATAAAGAAGCATTGAAAAATACCACGATCTTTACCAGCACCGTGATGTTTGACATGGAACAGCTGTCAAAAGAGCAGCTGCAGATGCCGCAGATCAAAAGCGAAGATACCGCTCTGTGGTGGAGAATACTGCGGCAGGGTTATGTAGCTTGTGGTTTGGATGAAAATTTGGTAAAATATCGGAGAGCGGGGAAATCCCTGTCATCCAATAAACTGGAAGCTCTGCGCAGAATATGGAATCTGTACCGTAAGGCAGAGGGAATGTCTGTGATAAACAGCGCGTGGCATTTCTGCTTCTGGGCGGTGCGGGCAGTGCAGCGGAGAATATAGAAGGATGCCGGGGCAAGAGCCTTGGCCCGCATGAGCATCAAAGTATGGAAACAGATTTGGAGGAGTTTGTCTTGGATACAAACAATTATTACGTAAATAGATTGCGGAGAAGGGAATCCTTCAAGCGATTGATCAATATAGGATTGTCAGCGATCTGCCTGCTTTTGGAGATCGCATTATTTGCTTATATGTGGCAGTTCCATTTCCAGTTCCAGCTGGTAGATCCCTTACAGCAGATCTGGTACAGAGGTTTCCTGTTGGAGAACGGTATTTACAGTGTGATACTGATCTTTTTCTCCGTGACTTACGGCGGTATGCGGCTGGGATATCTGAAAAATACAGAGATCATCTTCTCCCAGGTATTTGCCACTCTGATGGCGGATATGCTGATCTATGCGGAATTGTGTATGATGGCGCGAAGCGTTTTCCCGCCGGATATGTTCCTGTTGATGGTAGTCCTGCAGATCATAGCTGTCATTATCTATGCCAATATTGCAAATAAGATTTACCGGACGGCATTCCCTCCCAGAGAGCTGCTGCTGATCCACGGGGACCGTCCCATTGAGGATATCTGTAAAAAGTTCGAGAGCCGCAAGGATAAGTACAAGATCACAAAATGCGAGCATATCAAAAAGGGTTCGCAGGAACTGTGCCGTGAGATTTTAAAGGATTACCAAAACGGTGAGATCACCGCGGTGGTCATTTGGGACATCAATGAGAAGGACCGTAACACAATCCTGAAGTTCTGCTACGCACATTCCATCAGAGTCTATGTGATGCCTAAAATATCGGATGTTATTTTAGTGGGATCCGAGGAATTACATGTATTTGATACGCCAATCCTGCTGACCAGGGAATACTCCTTAAGCATGGAGCAGCGGTTCATCAAGAGATCCATCGATGTGGTCTGTTCCCTGATCCTTCTGGTGGTGACATCTCCGTTCATGCTGCTGACAGCCCTGGCGATCAAGCTGTACGACGGAGGTCCCGTATTGTACAAGCAGGTACGCTGCACCATCGGCCAGAGGGAATTCTATATCATGAAGTTCCGCAGTATGCGTACCGATGCGGAAAAAGACGGCGTGGCGCGCCTGGCACAGAAAAATGACAATCGTATCACACCGGTAGGTAAGGTGATCCGCAAGTGCAGACTGGACGAGCTGCCCCAGCTGATCAATATCCTGCGGGGAGATATGTCCTTCATCGGTCCGAGACCGGAGCGGCCGGAGATCATTGCCCAGTATACCGAGGTCATGCCGGAATTCGCATTCCGTATGAAGGTGAAGGCAGGACTGGCGGGCTTCGCCCAGGTATATGGAAAATATAACACATCTCCTTACGATAAATTAAAACTGGATTTAACATATATCGAGAACTATTCGGTATGGCTGGATCTGAAGCTGATGCTTCTGACCCTGAAGATACTATTCTGGCCGGACAGCACGGAGGGTGTGGAGAGCGAACAGGTAACAGCCTTCAAGGCAGAGTATGATGGCCGTGCGGAAAAAGATGACAACTGAGAAGGAAAAAGGAGGCACCATGGAAGCAAGCTATGGGAAGGAACCCTTTGATCTGCGGCTGGAGGTCTTGTGCTTATGCCGTAATCTGTGGAAAATACTGGCGGTGACAGTACTGGGAACGGTACTGTTCGGCGGCGGTTATTATGTCAAAAACGTGTTGCTGCAGCCTGATCCCGGGTATGCGGCTTCTTCCACTTATAAGGTAGAATATTTTGAGAACCCTAATGCGGCAGGAGCCTACTATATCAACGAGGCTACCTGGAACAGCCTGATCCATACCGGAGAGTTTTTGGATGGTGTGGAGACTCATTTACAGGAGGCGGCTGATCGGGGAGAGACGAAGGCAGCAGAGGTCCTGGCGATGGGAAGAGAGAGCATCTCCAATGCACTTTCCGCCACACTTCCTTCCGATTTCAGTATTCCGGTGACGAAAGCTACCTTGCAGGAGCCTGCGGAGAGCGTGGCACTGGCAGCAGCGGTGGAAGAGACCATGTGCAATGAATTTGCAGAGACCATAGCAGAGATACGGCTGATCAAAGTACTGGATCATGGTAACCTGGCAGAGGCGGTAGTACCGGATGTGCGGACGCTCCGCGCCGTAATACTGGCGGCGATACTTTCCCTTTTTTTCGCGGTGGTGATTTTCCTGTTGTGGGAACTGTCCTGCGACAGCATCTGGCTGCCGGCGACACTGCGCAGACGTTACGGACTGAAGGATCTCGGCACGGTGCACAGTGCGGGATTTGCTGAAAATGTGAAATATCTGTTGCAGAAGGCCACGGAGCGTAAGAATATTGGGAATAAAGACACTGGGTACAAGAGCACCGGAAAGGTGGAACTTACTGCCATGGTGTGCGGAATATTGCCGGGAGAGGATCCTGCGGAAGTAATTTCACAACTGCGTACGGCAGTGACTGCGGAGGATGTAAAGACTAGCGAAGAATGGCAATTCACCGCGGTACCGAGTCCCTTGCTGTGCCCGGAGAGCGCGGAGACACTGCGCGGGGCGGATGCGGTGATCCTGGCGGTACCTGCAGGCCCCCATGTGGGAAAACAGCTCGAAGCAGTCCTGGAATATCTGGCAGCACAGGATTGCACCATAGACGGAGCACTTCTGTGGAATGCGGATGAAGAACTGATCCGCAGATATTATTTTCTTCCGGGAGGAACACAGGAATGAAGGTAGAAATTCTGGCATCTGTGATGAATACTACACTCCCGGAGACAGTGGAGCATATGAACCTGCAGTCGGACGCGGTGATCATCAACCAGTGCGACCGGCTGACCTATGAAGAGATGAAGATCGCAGGGCATGGGGGAAGCGCGGAAGCAGATCCGCGGGAAGAATATCTGATACGGTATTACAGCTTCCCGGAGCGGGGTATCGGCAGAAGCCGTAATGAGGCGATCCTGCGGGCAGAGGGTGATATCTGCCTTTTTTCGGATGCGGATATCGTATATGAGGATGGCTACGAAACAGCGATCCTGGCGGAATTTGAGAGGAATCCCGAAGCGGATATGATCATTTTCAACATTACCGTGGAGGAAGAACGCAGAACATATCACATTACAGAGCGGAAACGGGTACGCTGGTATAATTGCGGACGCTACGGGGCGGTAAGCTTTGCCATCCGAAGAGACAGATTACTGGAATCCGGGATCACGTTTTCCCTCCTGTTCGGCGGCGGTGCGAAATACAGCAACGGCGAGGACAGCCTTTTTTTGACAGAATTCATAAAAAAAGGATATCGCGTCTATACCGCGCCGGTGACTATCGGCAGGGAAGAGGCGGGAGAATCCAGCTGGTTTCGGGGCTATAATGAGAAGTTTTTCCACGACAGAGGCGTGCTGTATCATTACCTGTACGGCAGACTGGAGTGGATCCTGGCACTGCGTTTCCTATATGCACATAAGAGCACACTATGCGTCGATGTGCCCCTGAAGCAGGCAAAACGCTGGATGCGGGAAGGCATCCGCGAGGCGAAACGCAGATAGACCGATCGGATCGGGAGCGACACCGATGAAAATATCCTGGGAAAATATCCGGACAGGAAGAAAGGAGCCCCACATGGAGAAAAGTGCACTGGTATATATCGTACTGACGGCGGTAACGCTAGTATTTGGTTGTTTCGTGAGTAACAGTGCCTACACGGCGGGATATCTGTCCGGCAGACGCCTGCCCGGTGCCTGTGTGGGCTATGACAGGCAGCAGGCGAGGAACCTGGTGGTGGAGATCGCCATCTTCGGGCTGCTGTCCGGGGTATCCGCCTGTCGTATCGCAGTAGGCGGTGATTACTGGGTCTACTGGCTGAATTTCCAGCTGATCGATCAGGGGAGACATGTCTCTTATGAAAAGGGCTTCGTAGCTCTGGTGAAATTTTTCCATCTGATCTTCGGGGAAGGCTCGTATCTTCCGATTTTTGGCTTTTTCGCGTTGATCACGGTGTTTTTCTTCCTGAAATCCCTGCATGATCAGGCAGACTGGTATGTCATGTCGTTATTTTTGCTGCTGACGGAAGGGTTCTATTTTAACAGTATGAATTCCGTGCGCTACTATTTTGCACTGGCGCTGGCGATGTATGCACAGAAATACGTACTGCGGGGCGAATACGGCAAATTTATCCTGTGGGTGCTGCTTGGCGCTACGATCCATAAATCGGTGCTGTTAGTCATTCCGGCATACATCATTGCGGATCTGCTGTCGCGGGCAAACTTAAAAAAATGGCATTACGGCGTGGGTGTGCTGCTGATCTTATCCCTGATTTTCGGGCAGGACATCTATCGCAGAATTATATTTTATTTCTATCCGTATTATGAGAATTCCATGTTCGACAACGGACAGATCTCCTGGGCGAATATCGGGAAATGCGTCGGCACCCTGGTGCTGTGCCTGTTCTGCTATCGGAAGTGCATCCGCGAGGACCGCAGATACCGGTATTACTTTTATCTGAATCTGATGGGGCTGGTGGTGTATTGCTGCGGATCCTTTATTCCGGAAGTGTCCAGAGTGGGTTATTATCTGATCGCAGCGCAGGTATTCCTGATTCCGGGAGCCTTACAGCGGATCGAAAAAAAGTGGTTCCGCCTGCTGTGCACGGCGGGCTGTGTGGCAGCATTTTTACTGTATTTTGTCCTGCTGCTACGGGGAATGCATGATGTGGAGGTGCGGCTGTTGCCGTATCTGAACTGGATTTTTAATTAAAAAGGTAACTGTTTTTTGAAATTTGATTCGCAATTCCTCCGACGAAAGGAAGCGTCTGCGGAATGGAGATTAGTATGAAGGTATTGTGGCTGTGTAATATCATGCTGCCGGCGGTGGCAGAGCATTTTCATAGAGAGAGCTCCAACAAGGAGGGCTGGCTGTCGGGGCTGTTAACGGCGGTGTTAAGCCATGGCGACAGTAACGGCATCGAACTGGCAGTAGCGTTCCCGGTGGCTGAGAGACTGTCTTACAGTGCGGAAGCTGCTGGTAGCGACACAGTAGACGCTGCAGACAGGAAGAATGTCCGGGAGCATCATGATGGAACAGAGGCTTGCGGACATCGGAGCAGATCACGGGGCATATGCATTCCATGTGGGGAGACGTATTTCACTGCCTATGACTTTGTCGAAGATACGACCCGCCCGGATCTGTATGATCCTGCACTGGAACAGGAGCTGCGGGAGATCTGTGAGGATTTCGCACCGGATGTGGTGCATTGCTTCGGAACGGAATATCCACACACCTTGGCTATGTGCAGAGCATTCCTGAGAAAAGACCGGATACTGGTCGGAATACAGGGATTGTGCGCAGTGTATGCGAAGTGCTATTTCGCGGATCTGCCGGAAGCGGTTGTGAATTCCGTGACCTTCCGGGATCTGGTGAAAAAGGATACCTTGAAGCTCCAGCAGGAGAAATTCGCCCGCCGCGGTGAGATGGAGATCGAAGCCATCCGCCTCGCCGGAAATGTCACCGGCAGAACGGCATGGGACAGACATTACACGGGAGAATGGCATCCCGGGGTGACCTATTATCCCATGAACGAGACGCTCCGGAGCAATTTCTACACCGGACAGTGGAGCAGAGAACAGTGCATTCCACATTCCATATTCTTAAGTCAGGGTGATTATCCGATTAAGGGCCTGCACTATATGCTCTTAGCCATGCCGCGGATCCTTAAGCAATTCCCGGATACGGAGGTCTATGTGGCAGGCAACAGCCTGACGGCTTACGGTACGCTGAAGGAGAAGCTTAAGATCTCCGCTTATGGACGATACCTCAGAAAGCTGTTAAAAGAGGGACATCTGGAGGAAAGGATCCATTTCCTCGGCAGACTGTCCGCCCAGCAGATGAAGGAACAGTACTTAAAGAGCCATCTCTTCGTATGCCCGTCCAGTATTGAGAATTCGCCGAACTCCCTGGGGGAAGCGATGCTTTTAGGCATGCCCTGCGTCAGTGCCGAGGTGGGTGGAATCGCCAGTATTTTTACCGGTGGAGAGGATGGGATCCTCTATCCGGGATTTGTAATTAAAAATAACGACTGTGATTATAATAACGAGGCACTGGAAAATATCTCCAAATCCCTTGCAGACGCATGTATTCAGATGTGGAGTGATCCTGTAAAAGAACAGGACTATTGCATAAATGCAAGAAAACATGCAGAGAAAAATCACGATCCGGAGCAAAATTATAAAAAAATGGTGGAAATCTATGCAAAAATTTGTAATGGTGTCTAATTATCTGAATCATCACCAGATTCCCTTCTGCAATGCAATGGAGGAACTGCTTCGGGGAAGCTTTGCATTTCTGCAGACAGAACCGGTGGAAGAGGAGAGACTCCGCATGGGTTGGAAGGAAGCGGACTACCCGTATCTGGTTCATTACTATACAGAACCGGAAAAGGGCAGAAAGCTCATAGAACAGGCGGATGTGGTATTGTTCGGCGGTACCGATGATGAAAGCTTCATTCAGGACAGACTGCATCAGGGAAAGCCTGTGATCCGTTACAGCGAACGACTGTATAAGGAAGCTCAGTGGAAAGCCATATCCCCCAGAGGTCTGGTTCAAAAATACAAAGATCACACATGTTATCGAAACAAAGAAGTCTATCTGTTGTGCGCCGGAGCCTATGTGCCGTCGGATTTCCATATCGTACGGGCATATCCGGAGAAAATGCTGAAATGGGGATATTTTCCTGAGAAAAAGGTCTATGATGTGGACCAGCTGATGGCGGAGAAGGAGCCTGTCACGATCCTGTGGGCAGCCAGGATGATCGACTGGAAGCACCCGGAACTGCCGCTTCGTATGGCGAAGAGCCTGAAGGAGCAGGGAATCCCGTTCCACCTGGAGATGATCGGCGGAGGAGAACTGGAGCCGGAGGTACGTAGATTGCGTGCAGAATACGGACTGGAAGCAGAAGTAGATCTCCCGGGATTTAAAGAACCTGCCGAAGTGCGGAAAGCTATGGAGCGGGCAGAGATCTATCTGGTCACCAGCGACCGCAAGGAAGGCTGGGGAGCTGTCGTCAATGAAGCCATGAACAGCGGCTGTGCGGTGGTGGCGGATGCCATGATCGGGGCGGTGCCTTACCTCATCCATCCGGAGGAGAACGGCTATGCCTACGAGACCGGGAGAGAGGATCAGCTGCTTGCAAGTGTCAGAAGTCTCCTGCAGGACCGCGAGTTGTGCCATTGCATTGGCAGAAATGCCTATGCCACGATAGCGGAAGAATGGAATGCAGAGGTTGCAGCGAAGCGCCTTGCGGAATTCTGTGTCGGAAAAGGCTTCCTGAAAGCAGCCGATACGACAGTCGTTACGACATTAGAAAGTGCGGTTTCGGATGAGACGGCCGCATATGAACTGCCGACTAGCGGACCCTGTTCGGTGGCAGCGGTGATTTCAGAACGGAAAATGTACCGGGAGATGCTGCTGGGGAAGATCTGATCAATCGGATATGACAAGAACTCTTGTGGTTACTTCGATGTATAAAAATATGCCAAATGTTATTATGAATGATAGATATTCTAGGTACATTAACAGACATTCTAGGTACATTGATAGATATTCTACGTACATGAAGTATATATGGGATCTGCCCGATAGGAATGGATTCATAAAGGAAGATATATGGAAACAACAATAAGTATTATCGTGCCAGTATACAATATTATAGAATACCTGCCCCGTTGCGTGGAAAGCCTGCGGAAGCAGACGTATGACAAGATCGAGATCCTATTGGTGGACGACGGATCCACGGACGGCACCGCTGCGCTGTGCGATGCGCTGGCGGCGGAGGATGTCAGGATCCGGGTCTTCCATAAACAGAACGGCGGATCCTCTTCGGCCAGGAACCTGGGAATTCAGGAAGCAACGGGTGAATACCTCGGCTTCGTAGACAGCGATGACTATGTGGAGCCGGATATGTATGAGAGACTGCTTCAAGCCATAGAGACGACACATCTGCCCATTGCCCAGACCGGCAGGGACGAGATCGACCCGGAGGGGAAGAAACTTCCGAATATCTGCGAACCGGTAACGGAGAGACAGGAGATTCCGGCGAAAGAGTTCCTGCGGGAGCTGTTAATGCACAGAGGAGACTGCTCCTTCTGCACCAAGCTGGTGCGCAGAGAGCTGTTCGATGAGGAAACATTTCCGGTGGGTGTGCTGAATGAGGACTTCCATCTACTCGTGAAAATGCTGTGCCGGCAGGCAAAAGCAGCCGACGGAAGTGGCCCGGAGACCGGGGCGGTGGTGTGCATCCCCGGACAGTCCTACCACGTATTTTACCGCCCGGACAGCAATACCAGAAAGCAGACCGGATTTTCCAGAGTCTACGCAGATAATGTGGACAATGCGGATATGGTGCAGAAGCTGGTGGCGGATACCTGGCCGGAGGATGAGAAACTCGCAAAGATCGCATTTCGTTTTAGTATCTTCCAGAGACTGGATTACCTGCTGCATATCCCCCCAGAGCAGATGACGAAGGATAACGTATTTTACCGGAATGTGGTAAAATACATGCGGAAAACCTGGCGCAGAGCCATGAAAAATCCTTATCTTACTAAGAAAAATAAGTGTTATCATACCATATTTACCATAGCACCCAGGGGAATCCGGGTGCTGCACAAGAAAGTGAAGCATATAGAGTAAATGAAGAGAAAGTTGGCGATTCTGGGAGCGATACTCCTGGTGGCATTCATATTTACCTACGAGGGCAATACCTATCAGGCGCACGCACTGGATGAAGAGGATCTTGCGTGGATCGCGGAAGCGGGACAGGCACTTAGACAGATCGTGGAAGACAGAGAGGTCATGGCGTTAGTCTACCTGTGTGACGAATACGAGCTTTGCAGCGATGCGTCGGAAGACAGTGCGGCAGTAGTGACGGTACCCAGCGGACAGATGGTAGAGATCCTGGATGTGACGGTGGACGAAGACGGACAGGTCTGGGAAAAAGTGTCCACAGACATGAGCGGTACCGATTACATAGGATATGTCCGCAGAGATTACCTGGCGTGCTCCGATGAACGATTTCTGGAATGGGAAGAATACTACGGGATGAATCCCGGCGGCGCAGCTATGCTTGCCGCAGACGGACAGGGGAATTATGCGGATATCGAACAGTTCCCGGCCGGATATCAGGCAGCACTTAAGGAACTTAAGAAAAAATATCCCAACTGGATATTCGTCAGATACAACACGGAACTGGACTGGAACACTGCAGTGACGAATGAAATGCAGGGCGGCAGGAGTCTGGTCAGTGCAAGCTCCCCGGACTGGGCGAAGGGAGAGTACTATGGTGCCGGATGGTACAATGCATCCAGGGAAGTGCTGGAAGCGTATATGGATCCCCGCAATGCCCTGCGGGAAGGTGCGATTTTCCAGTTCGAGCAGTTAACCTACAATGAGACTTATCATACGGAAGAGGCTGTTAAAGCATTCCTGGAAAATACCTTTATGAACAGCAGTGCTGATGCCCCCGGTACGAATATGAAGTTTTATCATATTTTTTATATGATCGGTCAAGAGGAGAATCGTAAGGTAAGTCCGTTCCATCTGGCAGCCAGAGTATTACAGGAGCAGGGAAAAGGAACTTCACCCATTATCTCCGGTACCGTGGAGGGATATGAAGGTTATTACAACTATTTTAATGTGGGAGCCAACGGCAAGACTACGGAAGATATTATCCATAATGGTCTGGAATATGCAAAAAATCATGAATGGAAAGGGGCTTACTTCTCCATTTTAGGTGGGGCGAATCTGCTGACGAATAGCTATATCCGGAATGGACAGGATACTCTGTACCTGCAGAAATTTAATGTCAATAAAAACAGTCCCTATGGGTTGTACCAGCATCAGTATATGCAGAATATTTCCGCCCCGACTTCGGAGGCGGCTAACGTGTTCAAACTATATAGTTCAGCGAATGCTCTGAACAATTCTTTCGTGTTCAAAATTCCGGTCTATCAAAATATGACCGGAGAGCCGGATCCGACACCGACGCCAACCGCGACACCGACCCCGACCGTGACCCCGGAACCTACCGTAACCCCGACTCCGGTGCCATCCACGAAGATCACCCTGGAGATCCCGGAAGGATACGATGACAAGGTTGTGTACATAGACGGCATAGAATACGCAGTACAGTCGAAGGACGGCGCCGTGACACTGGAACTGCCGGATGATACGGCGGGAAGCGCGACCGTTATGCGCTATAATGCCAAGGGAGTTCCCGTGGGAATGTACGTATGGACCCTGGAATACAACGATTATGCCTATGAAGTGACTGCACAGCCGAAGCTTACGGATCTGCTGACTTATCATGGATTCTCTATCCGTATCACCGACAAATCAGGAATCCGCTTTAAGACCGGCATCAGTGCGGATCTGCGCAAAAAACTGTTACAGACAGATGGCGTGGACGGCTACCGGCTGAAGGAATACGGGACCCTGATCATGACCGATGCCAACCGTAAGACTTATCCTATGGTGGTAGGAGGTCAGAAGGTGCTGCAGGGTATGGCTTACGGAACCGATGCTTCCGGAACATTTAAGGACAGCATCTACGAGACCGTGGATAACAGATACCGCTATACCTCTGTACTGGTGGGAATGCCAGCCAGCCAGTACAAAGTGGACTATGCATTCCGGGGTTATCTGACCCTGACCAAGGGCGGACGGGATATTACGATCTACGGACCGACCGTGGCAAAAAATATTTATTACCTGGCGGAACAGCTGTTACAGATGAAAATATATGAAGAAGGATCAGACGCAGACCTGTATCTGCGTAAACTGATCCAGGATGCGGACAAGCAATAGGATAGGCAATAGGATAAGTAATAAAGGATAAGTAATAAAGGATAAGTAGGGTAACTAATTTTATGAAGCAATGGCAGAACAGACAGAAGAAAATAGCGTTCCTGGCAGCGGGAATACTGTCCGGGGCGGCAATAGTGTTTACCGGCTGCGGCGATGGCAACACACAGGAGGAACATGTGGTGGGAACCCTGGAAGCACAGCCGATCCTGTCCTCACTGGAAGTGGAGATCGTCAATATGGAGACCAAGTACCGCAAGGGCGAGCTGACCAGAGAGGAATATCTGACACTGGCAAAAGATTACGGCGAAATCGGCCGCGTGCGGGAAGAGAGAGATCTGTTGGAGCAGTCGTACCGTCTCTACGACGATACAGAAGCGTTTGAATTGCTGCAGACCCTTACGGTAAATCTGGTGGAAGAAGAGCCGCAGATCCGGCAGACAGCTGAGACTCTGACAGAGAATCTGACGCAGGATGATACTGTGGGAGAGGCAATACAAGCCCTGACCGGTGAAGAATGGTTCGATACACTGATGCCGAAGCTGCGAGAAGGACAGAGAAGCTATTACCTGGACGGTGACGGAGAACTATATTTTCAGGTGGGATACGGAGCAGATGGCGCGAAAGTAACAAAGGTGTGGTATACTGCCGGCGGGAGAAGTATTTTCCTGCAAAATACAGAAAATACCCTGAAGATCGTGATCTGCACGGGAGACGCGATAGTGTCTTACTACCTGGATGCCGGAACCGGCAGCATTACCAGGGAACAGGGTACGATGAAAAATGATGTCCTGACAGGAGAATATACCTGTGATATTTCTTCCGGTGAGAACGGTGTAGACCTTTCTTCTCTGTGGAACAGCCGTGGGGAACTGGAATATACCACCTATCAGGGAAAATTCGATGATGAGGGGAAAACCTTGCTGGAACAGCCCGGTGAGGCGGAACTTAAGAAGCTGTTAGAAGGCAGCGGATACCAAAAGGCAGTGCTGTATGCCTACGATGCGTCTACCGGCAGATGCCTGTGGCAGAGGCTGGATAGTGATGCAGCGGTGGAGAGCTATTCCTTCGGGGGTGATATGCTGGGATTACAGAGCGTGCCTGAGTATAGCGCGTATGAGGCGCAGCCTATGGCAGAACAGAATGCGGAAGAGACATCCGGCGCATCCGGCGAGGTAGCAGACAACATCGCCAGAGTGAGAGTGTTCGACGGCGAGATCCAGTGGTTCGATGGAAAATACTGGGTAAGTGCCGGTAAAGCGGCAGACCTCATACAGGAGGATCCTTTCCTGGCATACGAGGAGAGAGAAAATGCTTCCGGAACGCAGGTGGCATCAGCGCAGTCTGCGGAAGGGGCACAGCCGGGAGAATCTGGAGAAAACGGCAGCTCCGCAGGAGAGATCAAGGCGGCTGCTGGAAATAAGAATACCGGTACAGTGACCCTTGCATCGAATAAACCGGCGGCAGATAATAAAAATAAGACCGGCACGACATCGACGACGAAGCCTTCGGCAACGTCCAAGCCGTCTGAAACGAACAAACCGTCATCGACGACAAATACAGCGGGAAGCAGTTCAGGAAGCGGCAGCAGCTCGGGAGGAAGCACGAACTCGGGTGGCAATAGCAGTTCCGGTGGTAGTAGCAGTTCCGGAGGCGGTAGTAGTTCCGGAGGAAGCACGAACTCGGGAGGCAATAGTAGTTCCGGAGGCGGCAGTGGTTCCGATAGTGGAAGCAGTTCTGGAGGCAGCAGTGGATCGGACAGCGGAAGCAGCTCGGGCGGCAGCGGCTCCGACAGCGGAAGCAGTTCCGGAGGCAGCAGCTCAGACAGTGGAAGCAGCTCGGGAGGCGGTAGTGGTTCCGATAGCGGCGGAAGCTCCGGTGGTGACGTAGATGTCGACTGGTCTCCGGATATTATGTAAGGCAAAGGGTAGAGCCCTATACCAAAGAAAAGGTGGAATAATAAAAGTGAAATTGACCAAACTGACAGAGAAAAAGAAACTTATGCTGATCAGCGCTGCATGTGTAATCGCACTGGCTGTGATCCTGTGGCCATTGTTGATAATTGCAAAATATGATTATCCATCGGCAGATGACTGGTCATTTGGAATATACATGTATCGTGCAATGCAGGTGGGAGAGGGAATTCCCGGGGTGTTTCATGCAATATGGCAGACAATATCTCAGAATGTATGGGAAGCCAGATTTTCTATTTTGATTTTGTCAGCACTTCAGCCAGCAGCATTCGGAGAACAGTTTTATCGGATAACACCATATTTGATGATTGGTTCAGTGATATTATCACAACTATTGCTTGTAAAAGAATGTATTGCCGGTCAAAATAAGGAAAATAAATGGCTTGTGGTGCCAATTTGTGTTCCCTTAACAATTCTGCAGATACTTTATTGCCCATATCCGACGGAAAGCTTTTATTGGTACAATGGATCTGTAAATTACACTTTTGTATATAGCTTGTCACTGATACTTTTAGCACTATATTTAAGAATAGCGCTAAAAGAGATGAACAAGAAAAAAAGGATTGCAGCTACAATTTTTGCGTGCATGTTAGCTGTGCTGGTAGGAGGGAATAATTTTTCCACCAGCGTATCTATGATGTGTACATTGATCTGCCTGCAGATTGTATTCTTGATATATCATAAGGATGCATTTCGAAGAACCTGGATCGTAACTTTACTGGAGACGATCAGCGTATTTATGTGCGTGACATCACCGCTTACAACTACTCGGATTAACGCGAATTTTGGAGGAACTACAGCCAATACTCCGTTGATGGCAATATGGTTGTCCTTTGAAAGAACTTTTCTGAATATTATCAGTTGGACAGATATTAAGATGCTTCTGCTACTGGTACTGGTATTTCCGTTTATATGGAAAGCGGTCAGAAAAATGAACTATTCTTTCCGGATGCCGATAGTATTTACCGCGTTATCCTTTGGTGTATATTCTTCACAGGCAACAGCTACCCTATATGTTGATAACAACATGGGCGGCGGCAGACAGGGCGCAATTCTGTGGTATTTCTATGTGCTGTGGATCGTGGCAAATGAGATCTACTGGTGCGGATGGGCCGCTGGGAGAATCCTGAAACCGGAAAAGAGCGAGAAGGTGGATGGACTGGCACAGAAGTACCTGCTTAGGTATTGTGGCGTTGTAGGAGTGCTCTTGGCGGCAGCAGTATTCTTCGGAAATGTACAGCAGACCAGCAGCTATCGCGCTTACCGCATGTGGAAGAACGGCTGGGCACAGGCGTATGGTGAAGGCTGGGAAGAGAGATTCAAGGTGCTCAAGGATGATTCCGTGAAGGATGTAGTGTTTACACCGTTATATCCGGTGGAACTGATCATGTATGCGGATCTGCAGCCAGAAGATGGATATACGTGGGTAAATGATGCATGTGGGGGGTATTATGGGAAAGATTCTATAACGGTGGAAATGAAATAGCGTATATTTCTCAATATTTCATTTTGACAATAAATGTTTCTGTTGATTTATTAAATTATTTCGTTTAGAAGACTGATGCTTTGGTATGCTCCGGATCATTGGATTCTGCAGTTTCCTACCAAAGAACATTGGCGAAATCCTTCCAAATTGGAATATATTGAGAAGGGTCTTATGGTATTTGTCCGCAAGTATGCAGATTATAATATCTCCTCAATCGCTTTCCCAAAATTGGGTTGTGGTAATGGAGAACTGGCATGGAATGATGTGAAACCTTTAATGGAAAAATATTTGAAAGATCTGCCCATTGATGTATATATCTATTTGGGAAAGGGAGGTGGGGCTCAGCCGGAGCATAAGGCACCCTCAAAAATGATGAATTTCATGAAAGAAAATGCAATCGATCTTTCGTTTACCGGTTTGAAAGACAATATCTGTTATCAGACAGCAATTGCCCCATTTTCTTTCGAAGCATACGAAAATATTTGGAACGCACAGTGGTTCCCGAATAAGAACCTGATTTTGGAATCGAAAGAAAAGCCTTTTGTTATTTCGGAAGAAGATGTACATCAATTATGGGATGATATTTGCAATAAACACATTGTCCCGGAAAGCCATGATACTGTAGACAATATATTTTTCTCATTGTTGACTGCCTTGGGGTATTTACAAAGTATCACTATCCATAAAGAAGATGATCCGGTCGCTCAAAATGGGTTTCAACTGGATGCCGGTAGGGGACGCGCTTTTCTGATAAAGGGGGATTTGCATGACCCATTCCGGTGCGGAATCAACTGTGCGATTCTACTTCAGAGCACTTACTCCAACACAATATCACAATGAAGGCTTCAAACATCCGTTGTTGCGTTATTGCCATGACCTGAATGCTAACGTTCCGGTTCCGGTATTTTTTCTATTTGATTTGAACAGCCTTTTACAATTACCTGATACTCAATTTTCGGAACAATCATTGGCCGGTGGAGGCGGCAACCTATTAAGCGGGGAAGATGATTTTGCCGCTCTGAATTTCATACAAATATACAAAACCGGCTACATGGAGGATGTAGAGCAGGAGAAAAATACAGACATGCGGAAATCGTCTATCCCGGAGCATTTGATATTAGCGAATCGCTTAAATACATCATTTGCAGGAATCAAGTTGAACGTAGCACTCTATTGAATGTGCTTATTATACGGATAAAGCTGTCATTGTCTGTTCCAAAACAGCCAGTAAAATACAGTACACCTCACGATATAAAGAAGACCCGGAAACAGCATTGATTGTACATGCGTATGCAGAATTTGACTGGTATCGTTCTACAACTTTGCTTGAGAGAAGAAGCTGTAATTTCCAGGTAGACTATGAGTATTCTGAAAACATTACTTTTACGAATCTTGCAAAGCCGCAAGGAGCAACGGCCTTATATATGCAGGTGTACTTTGAAGGAAAGCTCATGTGCTACATGAGCTCAGACTGTAGACAAAGCTCCTTCCTGTGAGGGAGCTTTTCTTGTGTCATGACT
>NZ_JBOKRY010000048.1:0-22477 GCF_051972595.1 Simiaoa sp.
ACTTTTCGAGAAAATGTCACCACCTCCCGACAAACATCTTCGGAAGGACATTCCGTCCACCGTAGGCGTTCTGTGTTTTGAAAATCCCATGAAAAAATACTGAGTCTATCTCTTGTTACTGGTTTCTGTATTCCTCCAAAGTCATTTACATACTTAATTCTTATTTTTAAATTTTATACATGTGTTTCCTAAAGCGATTTACATACCTATTTTCCATTTTAGCCTATTGCGCATGTGTTTTCCCGGTTATCATACATGCCGGATCATTATTTCTTGCTTTAAAGCATGTATTTTCCGACTTGTTATACATACCTAATTATGACTTTTGAATTATTCGCATGTATTTCCTACTTTATTGCACATACCTAATTCTTGTTTTAAAATTGTGCGCATGTATTTCTTGATTTTTCGCACATACTAGATTCTTGTTTTTAATTTCCGCACATGTATTCTCAAATGCTCTGCCTAAATAATTGGGATGTTTTTCATAACCCAGCAGAAAGGGACTGCTCCCTCGGGCGTAGATGCGGCGGAGACTGTGAGATTTTCTTGGAAAGTGGTTGAGCCGCAGGGGCAACGCGAACACGATGTTCGCGTTAGCCGATAAGTGCCATGGATGGCAACGTAAAGGCGGCCCCGTCATGATGAAAAGCACCTGGCCACTTTCCTTTAGAAAATCCACAGTTGTAGCTAGCATCCGAGTCCGGGGCGGGCAGCCCTTTCTGCGTGGATTTTAGAACAACTATTTCATTAACTTTCAATTTATATAGTATAAATAAAAATACCGCCAGAGAAGATATGCAATCTCTCAGGCGGTATTAGCGTTGCCCTAATGCGGGCTACGGAAATTCAATTCTACTGTAAGTTCTTTTTGCGAAGCGCATATCCGGATACTACGAAGAGAACAGCGGCACCTGCCAGGTAAAGAGGAAGTGCGCTCTCGCCGGTCTTGGGCACGTTGTCATACGCACCGGAAGCGGTAGCAGACTGTGCAGGAGCAGTGGCGGTGGTGGCAGCGGGAGCAGCGGTAGCTTCCGGCGTTGCAGCTGCTGTGGCGGCGGGAGCGGTTTTGCTGTAATACTGTTCCTCAGTCTTTACAGAACCATCGTAGATATCCAGTTTATTTTTTGCAAAGTTATAATATTCAAAATAAGTACGCTGGTCTACGTTATCTTTTGCAATCAGATGATTTACGGTACCCTGGCATCCGATGTAAGCATGCAGGTTGTTCAGCCCGGTGCCCATACCCAGCATTTCCAGTGTATCTACATTATTAACGAAAGTAGCATGTGCGGAACCGTATACATAAGCATGTGAAACATCGCCGTTGATGGAAGCGGTGGAGCCGTCCAGAATATATACGGAATCATAACCCTTAGCGGTAGGTACCACAGTGGCTGTGGTATTTACAGTCAGATTACCCAGACGAACCGGGAAACTCAGATCGAAAGTAGGAGAGGAAGCATCGGTTTCGATGACTACATAATCGCCATCTTTGATGTCCTGCATCATGTAATAGGTCTCGCGATGGAAGGCATTGTCATCCCATGCGGAAGCTACCTCAAAGTACCAGCCGTCGCTGTGGGTATTGGTGCTTGTCAGATATCTGACAACATAAGTAGTGGGTTCAGCAGCCTTAACAGTAAGCTTGCCGAAGCCGGGTGCAGACAGACATACCGCTGCCAGCGTGAGCAGTGTAACGATTTTTTTCAGTTTTTTCATAAGAAAATCCTCCTGATAGTTAGTGGGTTATTCCTGTACGGGGAGATAGTGGTCACCTGGTTCCACTTCTTTGGCGACGACTACGAACCGCCCCTGTTCTACATGGTAGACGCAGGTAGACAGGGTCAGGAAATGATCTCCGAACTCTGCCGTAACGCCGGTGTCGTACTGGGATAACTGCTTGATATTGTTATAAAAGTCATCAAATTCTTCCTGAGTATCTGCCTGGAAAAATTTGTAGAACTTAAATACCTGATCTGTTTTCCGATAGACCTGGGAACGGAACACAGCAATGACTTCATAATTGCGCTGACATTCCTCGGTGTATAGGATGATATTTTTGTGTTTCTCGTAGAAATCCTGATTTTCGTAGTCGGTCAGATTGCCGAACATAGCGCCGGACTTCATATTGTGACCGTGGATAATAAGGTTGGTCGTCAGGGGATCCACACAGCTCTCATCATCGAGAAGCAGGCAGCCGTTTTTATTCTTACTACCATCGAAAGCACGGTAGAGATAATAGGTCTCGTCCTTGGGGGTCCACATGACCGGATAGTCGATATTGGTATCCGGGATCTGCAACCATGCAGCCATGTCGCCGTTGGCTGCGAAGCTGTCGGCATACGGATTGGGAACGCGGTCGAACTCTTCTGTGGCAGTGGATGCTTCTTCTGCTACGGCTTCTGTGGAAACGGAGGTGACAGCCTCTGTGGCTTCCGCAGAAGCATTTGTACTGTCTTCGGTAACTGCCGTGGGACGTAACTCGTCCAGAGACTCCTCCATACGACGGTCCGCCATATGACCTTTTACGAACAGAATAACCGCTGCCAGAATACATATTCCGGCAAAGATAAATAAAATTGTGGATAAAATATTTTTATTTGATTTCATACGTTTATTATACGCTGAATCAGTGACAGGATGCAATAGGGGAAAACAAAAGGATTTCTTAATTTTCGGAAGATATTTTCATAGAAGAAAGCATATAAAATCATTGAGATATAAAATTATGGAGACCGGGATGGAACAACAGAAAGCGTTGCACGCCGTTATGATATGTCTGCTGCTGATTGCCATGGCGGTGGTGGGCAGGGAGACGGCGGTGTATGTGGAGACAGTGAATGCGGTCAGTGTACTTAAGGAGGAACGACATACTCCGGGTGAGGAATCCCCTGTGGTAGTGATTGATGCGGGGCACGGCGGGGATGATCCCGGGAAAATCGGAATCAACGGAAGCCTGGAGAAGGATATTAATTTAAATATTGTAAATAAACTCGCGGGATACCTGGAGGCGGAAGGCGTGCAGGTGGTACTGACCAGAGACACGGAAGAAGGTCTGTATGATGCGCATGCCTCTAATAAAAAGGTACAGGATATGAAGCGCAGGATCGAGAAGATAGAGGAGACGGATCCGGTTCTTACAGTAAGTGTTCACCAGAACAGCTACCCGGAGGAGTATGTCCATGGAGCACAGGTATTTTATTATAATGGAAGCAGCGGTGGGCAGAAGCTGGCGGAGCTGCTCCAAAAACAACTGACAAAAGACCTGGATCCGGAGAATCACAGACAGATCAAGGCAAATGAAAGTTATTATCTTCTGAAAAAAACAAAAGGAACCATCGTGATCGTGGAGTGCGGATTTCTGTCCAATGCCGCAGAAGCAGAAAAGCTGTGCACGGAGACATATCAGGACAGAGTGGCATGGTCGATCCATAAGGGGATTTTACAATATATAGCACAACTGGAAAATCAAAACAGGGAAAACTGATAAGAAACAATCTTTCCATTTTATATCGTATATGTTATACTATATCCAAATGCATTATAATGATGTCGGGGTCAAAAGCCCCTGACATCATTATGATGAGTGCCGATAACAGAAGGTAGAAAAATGGATACTGAAATTATAAAAATTCATCCCGGAGAGGGACCTGTCAGTGAAGAAGATGACAGGAAACTGCAGGCTGCGGGAGAGATCCTGAGAAGGGGAGGACTGGTGGCGTTCCCCACAGAGACCGTGTATGGTCTTGGCGGAGATGCGCTGAATCCCACATCCTCTCAGAAAATTTACGCCGCAAAAGGCAGACCTTCCGATAATCCGCTGATCGTTCATATCTATCGATTTGAAGATATAGAGAAGATCACGAGTAAGGTACCGGAAGAAGCAAAAAAAATAGCAGATGCATTTTGGCCGGGACCGCTGACCATGATCCTGCCGAAGTCTGATGCGGTACCGCGTGAGACTACCGGTGGGCTGGATACGGTAGCGATCCGGATGCCGTCACACCCGGCGGCACAGAAGCTGATCAAGTACAGCGGCGGCTATATTGCAGCCCCCAGTGCCAATACTTCCGGCAAGCCCAGCCCCACTGTGGCGAAATATGTGGTGGAGGATATGATGGGGCGGATCGATGCCATCATCGATGGCGGAGAAGTGGGAATCGGACTGGAATCCACCATCATTGATCTGACGGTGACACCGCCGCAGATCTTAAGACCGGGTTATATTACCCAGGAGAAACTCAGCGAAGTACTGGGAACCGTGGATACAGATACCACGATCCTGCGGGCGGACAGCGGACAGGCTCCCAAGGCTCCCGGCATGAAATACAGGCATTACGCACCGAAGGGAGAACTCACCATCGTAGAGGGAACACCCGAAGAGGTCAGAGAGTATATTAACCGGGCCGCAGCCACAGATCATGCAGCGGGCGAGAAGACCGGCATCATCGGAACGGAAGAGATGCTCTCCGGCTATACGGCAGATGTGGTAAAAAGTGTCGGCAGCCGTAAGGACGAGGACAGCATCGCCAGACATTTATATACCATCTTAAGAGAATTCGATGATGAAGGCGTAACGAAGATCTATTCGGAAGGATTTTCCACGGAGGGCTTTGGTCAGGCAATTATGAACCGTCTGTTAAAAGCAGCAGGACATAAAGTGGTAACGCTGTAAGTGTAATACAAGGAGGACAAATAAAAATGATAGCAATCGCAAGTGATCATGGCGGATATGATCTGAAAGAGAAAGTTAAGAAATATTTAGAGGAGAAAAACATTCCCGTTCAGGATTTTGGATGCGACAGCAAGGCAAGCTGTGATTACCCCGTATTCGGACATGCGGCAGCAAAAGCTGTGGCAGACGGTACCTGTGAAAAGGGTATCGTGATCTGCACTACCGGTATCGGCATCAGTATTTCCGCGAATAAAGTAGCGGGAATCCGCTGCGCACTCTGTTCCGATCCACTGTCCGCAAAAATGACCAGACTGCATAACGATGCCAATATGCTGGCAATGGGTGCGGGTATCGTAGGCGAGAATCTGGCACTGGAGATCGTGGAGACTTTCCTGAACACCCCTTTTTCCGGAGAAGAGAGACACAGCCGCAGAATCAGCCTGATCGAAGAGATCTAAGGCGCAAGATACAACTAACAACATCAAAATACAGGAGGACAAGTATATGTCAAAAGTAGTAGTTATGGATCACCCCTTAATCGAGCAGAAGATCGGAATCATCCGCAGAAAGGAGACCGGCACCAAGGATTTCAGACAGAACATCAGTGAGATCGCAATGCTGATCGGCTATGAAGCTACCAAGGATCTGAAGCTGGAAGAAGTAGAGATCGAGACTCCCATCTGCAAGACTACTGTAAAGCAGTTAAAGGGCAAAAAACTGGCACTGGTACCCATCCTGCGTGCAGGTCTTGGTATGGTAGACGGAATGCTGTCCCTGATCCCCGCTGCAAAGGTAGGACATATCGGACTGTACCGCGATCCTGAGACCTTAAAGCCCGTAGAGTATTACTGCAAACTGCCTGCAGATTGTGCGGAGCGTGAAGTATTTGTCGTAGATCCCATGCTGGCAACCGGCGGCTCTTCCATCGCAGCAATTCAGCTGTTGAAGGACAAGGGCTGCAAGAGCATCCGCCTGCTGTGCATCATCGCGGCACCCGAAGGCGTGAAGGCAATGCAGGAAGCACATCCCGATGTGGATATCTATATCGGAGCAATGGATCAGAAGCTCAATGACCACGGATATATCGTTCCCGGACTGGGAGATGCAGGAGACCGTATTTTCGGTACCAAATAAAGGAGACACCAATGAGTGCCAAGCGCAGTGACTATATCAGCTGGGATGAATATTTTATGGGGGTAGCCCACCTGTCGGGGATGCGGTCCAAGGATCCGAATACTCAGGTGGGAGCCTGTATTGTCAGCCCGGACAACAAAATTCTGTCCATGGGATACAATGGGTTCCCCAAGGGCTGTTCCGATGATGAGTTTCCCTGGGAGAGGGAGAACGACGAGGATAGTAATCTGACAAAATATCCCTTTGTGACACATAGTGAACTGAATGCAATTTTGAATTACCGTGGAGGATCCTTGGAGGGCACGAAACTGTACGTGTCCCTCTTCCCCTGCAATGAGTGTGCGAAAGCCATCATTCAGGCGGGGATCCGCACTGTGGTATATGATAGCGACAAGTATCAGGGAACCCCTTCCAACCGGGCAGCGAAGAGGATGTTTGATGCGGCAGGAGTGGAATGTGTACCGTATCGTAAGACCGGGCGCATGATACAGATCGGGGTCTGAGCAACAGATAAAAGGAGTAAAACGTTTGAAGCGCCTACAGAAGACAGCTGTGCTGCTTGCAGCGGTGATCCTTGCAGGAGCATTTTCTTCAGAAGACATCAAGGTAGAAGCTACCAGTAGTACCTGGCAGCAGATTCAGCAGGAACAGCGGGAGAAAAATGAATTGCAGAACCAGCTGAACCAGGAAAACAATAATCTGGAGAACCTGAAAGGAGAACAGAATTCCCTCAAGGGACAACTGAATAATCTGAACGGTCAATTGACGGAGGTCAGCAATAATCTGGCGGATCTGGAACAGCAGATCGCGGACAAGGAGCAGGAGATCGCAGATACCCAGGACAGTCTGGAGGAAGCGAAGGCAACGGAAGAGTGGCAGTATGAATGTATGGTGATCCGCGTCCGGGATATGTACGAACGGAACGAGACCAGCTATATCAATGCGATCCTGAGTGCCCAAAGCTTCGATAAACTGTTGAATGCTGCGGATTTTTTTGAACGGATCGCTGCCTATGACCAGAAAAAACTCAAAGAATTCGAGGAAAACCGTCAGCTGATCGAAGAGGAAGAGGCAAGGCTTCAGACGGAGAAGGCAGAGCTGGATAATCTGAAATTAGAAGCGGAAGCCGAGAAAAGCAAGGTGTCCGGTCTGATCAGCCAGACATCCAACAATATCGCCAAATATGCCGGAGACATCTCCGAAGCGGAACAGAGAGCCCTGGCGTACGAAGCGGAGATCAAGAAAAAAGAGGATAATCTGGAAACCCTCAGGAAAAAGCTTGCCGAAGAGATTGCAATGTCCCAGAAGGCGGCAAATGCAACCTGGCGGGATATTTCAGATATTTCTTTCGAAGAGGGAGACAGATATCTGTTAGCAAATCTGATCTACTGCGAAGCGGGAGGCGAACCCTATGACGGTCAACTGGCGGTAGCCAGTGTTGTGATCAATCGCGTCAGAAGTTCGGTCTATCCCAACACGGTGGTAGGTGTGATCTATCAGAACAAACAGTTCTCACCGGTAGCCAGCGGACGGCTGGAACTGGCTCTGGCTGCGAACAAGGCCACGAGCCGTTGTTATCAGGCGGCGGATGAGGCAATGTCCGGAGTGACGAATGTAGGTAATTGCGTGTATTTCCGCACCCCGGTGGAAGGACTGACCGGCATCAGTATCGGTGGCCATATATTTTACTAAGGTGAATGTGAGAATCCATGAAAATTAACATCGTAGAACGAGAAGGGTATTCCAACAGAATTGTGGACTGGAAGATCTATGTGAGGAAGGATCTGACAGTTGCCAAGGCATCGGAATATTACTATGAATTTATAGAGGAAAATTCCTTTCGTCCGGTGAGTGAACTGGTGCAGCCGGAGGATGGTGAACTGCTGAAGGAGGCGGTTGCGGCGGACACGCTTGCTCCGCTGGAATTAGTAACTGTTCTCAGCAATCTCAAGGATAGTACCCGGAATGTGTATCTGCGTATGGAACAGAGTGAACAGACAGAGGATGGAAATCCTTTGTATCAGATCACACTATCGGATCTGCATGATCTGGAGAATAGAACGGTACAGCTGGAACAGAGTATTTTAAAGTATCGTCATTTTATGACATTGGAAGATGTGTATTACTTTGAGTATCTGATCGACAGCGATCATATCACAGTGTATAAATATGTCAATGAACGGTCAATGAATCAGTTTGAGGGGTCGTTGAATGATCTGATCCGGATGGTGGAGAACGCACATACAGACAGTGACATTGCCAGAATGGAAGAACATCTGCGGACGTTTTGCGCCCATTTGCGCAATGGCGAAGATTCCTTTGAAATGAAATTCAACGGTCAGGATGAAGACGAGAGAAGGTGGACGGTGAGAGCCTCCCGGATTCCCAAAAACCGGAACATGCTGGCCGGTATCATAGATTCTGACAAAAACCGTCAGCAGGAAGCCTACTATCTGACTCCGGCAGCCAGGGATGCCGGAACCGGTCTGCTGAATAAGCGGGCGTGGACGGAATATACCGTCGAACAGTTGAATCGGAAGGACGGTCGGGTCCGCTGGCTGGTGATCATTGATGTTGACGAGTTCAAACATATTAACGACACCTATGGACATATCTTCGGAGATCAGGTGATCCGTGGAGTGGCAGAGATCATGCAGGAGCTGGTAGGACAGAGAGGTGTCATCGGCAGATTCGGTGGAGACGAGTATGTGATTCTGTTAGAGAAGGTTGAGACCAGGGAACAGCTGAAGATCTTGCTCAAGACGATTGCGAAGGAACTCAGGCTGGCATTCGATCCGAAGATCCATGTGACGGCTTCTATCGGTGTGTCGGAATACCCGGTGGACGGAACGGAGTATGAGTATCTGATGCGCAAGGCGGATAAAGCTTTGTATCTTGCCAAGGAAAAAGGCAAGAACCGACACATTATATATGAAGAGCGGCTGCATGGGAAACTGGAGACCGACGATATGCAGAACATGGCTATGGCCTATGCGGTATCCAAGGAGAAAAAACGGGAAGCCATCACAGAGATGATCGTGGAATTATGTGTATCGGGCGTGAATGCTATTGTGAAAAATGAAGAGCGCCTGCAACAGATCCGCAGTCTGTTTGATCTGGATGGTATTACTATTTTTTCGGACAGAGGTAGTAACCTTGTCTGCAGAAACGGTAATTATGTGGTGGAGGCTCCGGATGGTCGTCCCGGGTTTGAAGATGAAGGGTATCTGGCACTGTTTGGTGATGATGGTATTTTTGTAGAATCCAATATGATAAAACTTCGTTCCCAGAACCCGGCAGCCTATGCTGTGACACAGGAGCAGGAGGTTGGGGCTGCCCTTCAATGCCTGTCTAGAAAAGAAGGGATTCCTTATACAATGGTCAATTTTGAAGTGTTCAATCGCAACCGTAAGTGGTCCGATGAAGACATCACCCTGCTGACGCTGCTGGGACATTGCATCGGAAACTTGTTGAATTATTCAGAGTAAAGTAAATGAGAGCAGAAGCTCGTCGAACACTTGTGTTCGTAAGAGCCTATGCTCTCGTTTATTTTACGAAGTAAACACATGAGCAAAAAGTAAGCACTGCAAGTGCGGTTTTGCGAATGCGTTACTCTGAATAATTCAATAATTACAGTCCGCTTTTTTCCAAAGGACTCTGCAGTCTGTCGAATTTGTCACGATAGATGATCGTGATCAGGTTGTTTAACTGGCGCAGGCAGGCAGTCATCTGTGCCTGCGTGATCAGACCTTTTTCCAGTGCCTCTGCCAGCTCGTCCAGGTCAACAACATGCATTCTTCCGTCGGGATAGAGTATAATGTCAGCCAGCAGATCGGTAACGATCAGGGCATTGTCCTCCGGACGGCGGGTGTATTCTACAATATCGCAGTACCAGTATAACAGAGACCCGTCATGACGGTAGAACTTGCTGATCTTGAACCCTTCCTTCAGATAATAGCAGGAACAACCATGAGAAAAAGTAGTCTTGGGATTCAGCGTTTTCCATTTTGTCAGAATATAATCATCGTTCTGTTCTACGATAATATCGTCTTTTAACAAAATACATTCTTCCGGGATCAGTCGTTTCCGGTAGATCTGAAGTTCGTTGTTCATAGCATTTCTCCTTTGTATCAATTGAGAGCGTTCAAAGTTCCGGGAAAGGAATAAAAGGCAGTGGCGGCACGGTGTGAGGACACAATGTCTTCTCCATCCAGATCATGTCATGCCATTCCCCCTGCTTGAAGCCGGAAGCATGAAAATGTGCCACGGTCTCATAGCCGTGTTTTTCATGGAAGGAGATGCTGGGAGGATTCGGATAAGTGATGCAGGCACATACATTGCAGATGTGCTGTGCTGTCAGATATTTCTCCAGCTCCTGATAAAGAAGGCTGCCGATACCGCTGCTTCGAAGATTCTGACTGACATAAATGGAGGTCTCCACGGACCAGTCGTAGGCAGCACGTCCCTTGAAAGCGGAGGCGTAGGCGTAGCCTATGGGAACACCGTTTTTCTCTGCTGTCAGATAAGGGTAACGGGTGAGGGTATGCCGGATTCGTTCGGCGAATTCCTCCACGGAAGGAACCGTGTATTCAAAAGTTATCGAGGTGTTTTCCACATAGGGAGCGTAAATGGCAGCCAGGGCTTCGGCATCTTCCGGTGTGGCGGTCCGGATCTTAATTTCATCATTGGCGGTGGTCTGCATTGCGGTAATCCCTCTTTCTGTGATCATTCGTAATTTCTGTAAAATAGTTACTCAAATAGTACTTCCGAGAAAGTATCCAAGTCAATCTTTTTTTAGATGGAATTTATATTTTTTTTACGCTTTCAGCAAGGGGATTTTACTGGACAGAGTGTTCAGATTTCGTTATAATGACAATAGATTTGCCTTACAGGGACAAGATATGCTTAAAAATGTACAAAAATATAAGCGTAGAGCAGAAATCAACATGGAGAGGAAGCAGTGTCAAGAAAAAAGAAACCCTACAACAGACAGGTGTTTCGCGCGGCCGCACTGATCATGCAATTCGGTATCAACATGCTGGTGCCGATCTGCCTGATGTCGGCGGCAGGCGTCTGGCTGGACAAACATTTCGGAACGAACTTCTGGATGATCCTGCTTTTTTGTATGGGAGCAGTGGCCGGAGGGCAGAATGTATACCGTATGGCCAGGACAATTTATGATGACAGCGATGATAAACACATTAAAAAAGATAAATAGAACTGTTTTGGAGATGGTCTTAGGGATCCTGTTTCTGGGAGCGCTGGCGCAGATCATCGGAGCCTTTATCGTGAAGGATAAAATGATGTATGCAGGGAGCCTATGGCTCGGTGTCCTGTTGGCGCTTGCAGCAACATATCATATGTACCGTTCCCTGGACCGGGCGCTGGATCAGCCGGAGAAGACTGCACAGAAGATGATCTTCCGCGGATATATCCTGCGTTATGTGATACTGATTTTTATATTACTGGTGCTTATGAAGACAGAGGTGATGAATCCGCTGATCTTCTTTTTCTCCTATGTGATATGTATGAAAGTAACGGCGTTTCTACAGCCGATTACCCATAAATTATGCAATAAATTGTTTCATGAAACGGATCCGATTCCCCAGGCGATACCTAAGGAGACTACCGGAGGCGAAAATGCCCCGGAGAATCCGGCAGGGGCTGAAAAGGACGGAGAAGTGACAGAACAACAGAATAAATAATAAGGAGGTGAAACAATGGAACATGGAATTCTGTTATCCGGTGCCGATAATATCGATTTTATGATACATGGCGTGTTTAAGTATTCTTTTTTCGGCCATGAGGTATGGATAACGACCACACATGTGTGTGTGCTGATCGTCATGTTGATCATCATTGGTTTTGCCATTGCCGCCAACTGCTGTATGGCCAAAGCCAGAGAAGTGCCGGAAGGCTTTCAGAATGTGGTGGAGCTGATCGTGGAGAAGCTGGATGCCATGGTGGATACTCCCATGGGCAAGGCGGCACCGAAGTTCTATAACTACATTGGAACGATCTTCATCTTCATTCTGGTGAGTAATATTTCCGGTCTGTTGGGACTTCGTCCCCCCACAGCGGATTATGGCGTGACACTGCCCCTCGGCGTACTGACATTTATATTGATTCATTATAACCAATTCAAGTACCAGAAGCCGAAGGAGATCTGGGAAGGCATGTGTTCTCCGCTGCCGCCCTGGCTGCCGATCTGGCTGCCCATCAACCTGATCAGTGAGATCGCCGTACCGATTTCGTTGTCTTTGCGTCTGTTCGCCAACGTATTATCCGGAACGGTAATGATGGCATTGATCTACGGATTGTTAGGTGTGATCGCCACGGCGTGGCCCGCAGCGCTGCATGTGTATTTTGACCTGTTCTCCGGAGCCATCCAGACATACGTATTCTGTATGCTGACAATGACTTATATCGCAAATGCAAGAGGAGACGCGTAAGCTTAAAATGCTAGAAAGATTCTGAAAGAATCTCAATAATAGGAGGATTTACTATGGATTTCAATGAAAACTTTATCTTAGGTTGTTCCGCAATCGGTGCAGGCCTGGCAGTTATCGCCGGTATCGGACCCGGTGTAGGACAGGGTATCGCAGCAGGACATGCTGCTGCAGCAGTAGGACGTAATCCCGGTGCTAAGTCCGAGATCACTTCCACCATGTTATTAGGACAGGCAGTTGCCGAGACCACCGGTCTGTACGGTCTGCTGATCGCTATGCTGCTGCTGTTCGTAAAGCCCTTACTTCCCTGATTAAACGAAAGGAATGCGGATGAAAATGATACTATTAACAGAAGGCGAGACCATGTCAAGACTGTTTGACCTGGACTGGCAGCTGCTGGCAGACTCCTGCCTGATGATCATTGCCATCTTCGTATTGTTCCTGGCACTCAGCTATTTCCTGTTCAATCCGGCGAGAAAGTTCTTAAATGATCGTAAAGAGAAGATCAGAGGAGAACTGGAAGAAGCGAAGACCAGCCAGGAAAAAGCCGCAGAACTGAAGGAACAGTATGAGGCGAAGCTGAAAGATATCGACAAAGAGGCAGAGGACATCTTAAGTGATGCCAGAAGACGGGCTCTCCAGAACGAGGAGCGCATCGTCGCACAGGCGAAGGAAGAAGCAGGCAGAATCCTGGCGAGAGCACAGGAAGAAGCCAGACTGGAAAAACAGAAAATGTCCGACGAGATCAAACAGGAGATCGTATCCGTGGCATCTGTCATGGCAGGTAAGCTTGTGGGTGCGTCCATAGACACCGCCAGACAGAACAGTCTGATCGAAGAGACGCTGAAGGAAATGGGTGAGGATACATGGCAAAATTAGTTTCCAAAGTCTATGGAGAAGCCCTCTTCGAAGTGGCAGTCGACCATGGAAATGCGATCCAACTGATGAATGAGACCGCAGAACTTCAGAAGATCCTGGAAGACAATCCCGATTTTGACAAGCTGATGAAGCATCCCGGGATTCCCAAGCAGGAGAAACTCTCCATGGTGGAGAAGGTTTTCCGGGGCAGGATAAGCGACGATCTGACAGAATTTTTGAAGATCGTGGTGACCAAGGAACGCTACGGCTCATTAAAGGCAATCTTTGCTTATTTTACCGAACTGGTCAGAGAATCGGAAAAAATGGGAACTGCATATGTAAGTACCGCAGTGGAGCTGACGAAGGAACAGAAACAGGCAGTGAGAGAAAAGCTGCTTCAAACGACTTCTTATCAGTCCTTTGATGTGTATTACCATGTGGATCCGACACTGATCGGCGGAATGGTGATCCGGGTAGGTGACCGGGTAGTGGACAGCAGTATCCGGACCAAACTCGAAGATATGAAGAAACAATTATTAAATATTCAGCTGGGATGACCGGCTGAGAGAAAGGTGCGACAGATCCATGAATTTAAGACCAGAAGAAATAAGTTCCGTCATTAAGGAACAGATCGAAAGATATTCTTCCCAGCTGGATGTCTCCGATGTCGGAACAGTCATCCAGGTAGCGGATGGTATCGCTCGTGTACATGGACTGGAAAATGCCATGCAGGGTGAGTTGTTACAGTTCCCCGGCGATGTATATGGCATGGTGCTGAATCTGGAAGAAGATAATGTCGGTGTCGTATTGCTTGGCAGTGCCAGCAATATCGAAGAGGGCGATATTGTCAAGACCACCGGACGTGTGGTAGAGGTGCCCGTAGGAGATGCATTGCTTGGACGAGTAGTGAACTCCTTAGGACAGCCCATCGACGGCAAAGGCCCCATACAGACTGATAAATTCCGCAAGATTGAGCGTGTGGCAAGTGGTGTTATCACTCGTAAGAGCGTAGACACGCCGCTCCAGACAGGTATCAAGGCGATCGACTCCATGGTTCCCATCGGAAGGGGTCAGCGTGAGCTGATCATCGGTGACCGCCAGACCGGTAAGACCGCTATTGCGATCGATACGATCATCAACCAGAAGGGTCAGAACGTAAAATGTATCTATGTAGCCATCGGTCAGAAAGCATCTACCGTGGCAAATATCGTAAAGACACTGGAGGAGTTCGGTGCCATGGCATATACCACCGTTGTGGTATCCACGGCAAGTGACCTGGCTCCCTTACAGTACATCGCTCCTTATTCCGGTTGTGCGATCGGTGAGGAGTGGATGGAGAACGGAGAAGACGTACTGGTAGTGTATGATGACTTAAGTAAACATGCTACCGCATACCGTACACTCTCCCTGCTCCTTCGTCGTCCACCCGGACGTGAGGCATATCCCGGTGACGTATTCTATCTGCATTCCAGACTGTTAGAGCGTGCGGTCCGTATGAGTGACGAATACGGCGGAGGTTCCCTGACGGCACTTCCCATCATCGAGACCCAGGCAGGAGATGTATCCGCATACATTCCTACCAACGTAATTTCCATTACCGACGGACAGATCTATCTGGAGACAGAAATGTTCAATTCCGGTTTCCGTCCCGCGGTAAATGCAGGTCTGTCAGTATCCCGTGTAGGTGGTGCGGCACAGATCAAGGCAATGAAGAAGATCGCGGCGCCGATCCGTACCGAGCTTGCTCAGTACAGAGAGCTGGCTTCCTTCGCACAGTTCGGATCTGAACTGGATGCAGATACCAAGGAGAAGTTAGCGCAGGGCGAACGTATCAAGGAAGTGCTGAAGCAGCCTCAGTACCAGCCCATGCAGGTACAGTATCAGGTTATCATCATCTATGCGGTGACCAAGAGATTCCTTTTGGATGTGCCGGTAGAGGACATCACCAGATTTGAGAAGGAATTCTTTGATTATCTGGATACCAAGCATCCCGAGATCCCCGCAGCCATCGCTGAGGAAAAGGTGATTTCCGATGCTACGGAAGAAAAGCTTGTGAAGGCACTGAATGATTTCAAAGCAGAGTTTCTGAAATAAGTGTGTCAGCCGTGACATACGGCAGAATGAGAGGTAACTATGGCATCAATGCGTGATATCAAGCGCCGTAAGACCAGCATTCAGGGCACACAGCAGATCACCAAGGCCATGAAGCTGGTATCTACGGTAAAGCTTCAGAGAGCCAGAGCAGGTGCAGAACGTTCTCAGACGTATTTTGACTGTATGTATGATACCGTAAATAATATCCTGTCCAGGGTAGGACATCTGGAACACAAATATCTTGTTCCGGGTGCTTCTCCGAAAAAGGCGGTCATTGTCATTACCTCCAATAGAGGTCTGGCAGGCGGTTACAACTCCAACGTAGCCAAACTGATCACCGGACAGGAGGACTGGAAGACAGAAGACGTGGTAGTCTATGCCATCGGTAATAAGGGCCGGGAGATTCTGGAGAGAAAAGGATACACCGTGAAGGAATCCTATCCGGAGGTTATTGAGGAACCGGCTTATGCTGAAGCAATGCTTCTGTCACAGAAGCTGTTGACATCATTTGCAGCCGGAGAGATCGGTGAGATCTATCTGGCATATACACATTTTAAAAACACGGTGAGCCATGAGCCGAAGCTGTTGAAGCTTCTGCCTGTGGAATATGATGCAGACGCGAAAGCCCCCGCAGAGGGTGCTGACGCACTGATGAATTTTGAGCCGGAAGATGTGGAAGCACTGGATATGATCATACCGAAATATATTTCCAGTCTGATCTATGGTGCGCTGATGGAAGCGGCAGCCAGTGAGAACGGTGCCCGTATGCAGGCCATGGATAATGCCACCAGCAATGCGGAGGATATGATCAGTGATCTGTCACTGAAGTACAACCGCGCAAGACAGGGAAGCATTACCCAGGAGCTTACAGAGATCATTGCAGGCGCAGAGGCGCTTTAATATTTATATTTTGCAGTTATGTCTCTGGCAGGCTTTGCATCATTCCTAAGCAGACCGTAAAGGAACGCCGGCACTTAATGAGCGTTTCAACGCGAATTTAGTACCGTTGCGTTCCGATCCGAGCGCAAGCGTGTCTGCGTGGAAGATACAAAGACTGCCAGAGAAAAGCAGTGCAAAAGGTGAGTTGATTATGAAATGCCCGCATAGCGGGCAGGAAAGAGGTAGAAATGGCAGGAGAGAATAAAGGAAGGATCACCCAGGTCATCGGTGCCGTACTGGATGTACGATTCGATGAGGGCAAACTTCCCGAGATCAATGACGCGATCCGCATCCCTACCAGAGATGGAGGAGAACTGGTAGTAGAAGTCTCCCAGCACTTGGGTGATGATACTGTCAGATGTATCGCCATGGGTACTACCGACGGACTGGTAAGAGGAATGGAGGCAATCGCCACCGGAGCTCCGATTTCCGTGCCGGTAGGAGAAAATACCCTGGGCAGAATATTTAACGTACTGGGTCAGCCGATTGATAACAAGCCGGTACCGGACGGGGTATCTTACGAGCCTATCCACCGTGCTGCACCGACCTTCGCAGAGCAGTCTACGGACACAGAACTGCTGGAGACCGGTATCAAGGTCGTTGACCTGCTCTGTCCTTATCAGAAGGGTGGTAAGATCGGTCTGTTCGGCGGTGCCGGAGTAGGTAAGACCGTACTGATCCAGGAGCTGATCCGTAATATCGCCACCGAGCACGGCGGATATTCCGTATTCACCGGTGTAGGTGAGCGTACCCGTGAGGGTAACGACCTGTATCATGAGATGCAGGAGTCCGGCGTACTGGACAAGACAACCATGGTATTCGGACAGATGAATGAGCCCCCCGGAGCGAGAATGAGAGTCGGTCTGACCGGACTGACCATGGCAGAGTACTTCCGTGACAAGGGTGGTAAGGATGTGCTGTTGTTCATTGACAACATTTTCCGTTTCACACAGGCAGGAAGTGAGGTATCCGCACTGTTAGGACGTATGCCTTCCGCAGTAGGATACCAGCCTACATTACAGACAGAGATGGGTGCGCTGCAGGAGCGTATCACATCCACCAAGAACGGATCCATTACTTCCGTACAGGCAGTCTATGTGCCTGCGGATGACCTGACAGACCCGGCACCTGCGACCACATTCGCACATCTGGATGCCACCACGGTTTTGTCCCGTTCTATCGTAGAACTGGGAATCTATCCCGCAGTAGATCCTCTGGAGTCCACATCCCGTATCCTGGATCCCAGAATCGTAGGTAAGGAGCATTATGAGACCGCCCGCGGTGTACAGGAGATTCTGCAGAGATATAAGGAATTACAGGATATTATTGCCATCCTCGGTATGGACGAATTGTCCGAGGAAGACAAGCTGGTCGTATCCCGTGCCCGTAAGATCCAGAGATTCCTGTCCCAGCCTTTCTTCGTGGCAGGACAGTTCACCGGTCTGGAAGGAAAATACGTACCGATCAGCGAGACCATCCGCGGATTCCGTGAGATCCTGGATGGTAAGCATGATGATATTCCGGAGAGCTACTTCCTGAATGCCGGAAGCATCGATGATGTACTGGCAAAGGTTCATGCATAGCATGAGAGGGGAGTATAGATATGGCAGATAAAGAATTCATACTTCGTATCATAACCCCGGAAAGAGTGTTCTATGAGGGAACTGTGGATATGGTAGAATTCAATACCACGGAAGGACAGATCGGTGTCCTTCCGGGACACATTCCCCTGACGGTGATCGTGAAGCCGGGTATCCTGCATATTACGGAGAAGGACGGAGAGAAGGAGGCAGCACTGCATTCCGGATTCGCCGAGATCCTTCCCGAGGGAGTTACCATTCTGGCAGAGATCATTGAATGGCCCAATGAGATCGATGAGAACCGTGCGGAGGCAGCACTGCACCGTGCGGAAGAGAGACTGCGCAGCAAGACGCCGGAGACGGATATTGCCAGGGCAGAGACGGCATTGCAGAGAGCAATGGCAAGAATTGAGGTGCTGCGATAAGAATCGCAGCACCTATTTTTTATTCTGTGCATATGCTATAAAAAAGCACGAGGCGAAAAATTATGGTATCACGCCCATTTTTTATGACATTGCCCGGATATCCCGGTAGAATGGATGAAAAAGAAGTCTTAAATGACCTGGAATATCTGCAGCAGACCTATCCCGGAGAAGTCAGACGCTGTCAGCGTAGAATTGCGGAAATATTGGACAAATACGATTATGAAGGAAGTATGATCTATGACGAATATCCGGACCGGTTAAGCCTCTACCGGATCGCTGATACCATTGGTAAGATCCTGGAGCGGGAAGCGGGAAAAGTCTCCGGAGATCTGATCCAGGTACTGGTGTGTGACGAGATCTACAAGAGAAGACATGGTGGAAGACGCGGAATGATTGCATTTTTATAGCAAAGAGGCAGCATTTATGTTACAATGGACACTGTGAATTCATCAGGCATGAAGCGTATGGAAGCAGGATAAACTATGGAAGAATTGAAAATACTTTTGCAGAAAATTTTGAATAAAGACTTACAGCAGATCATCCTGAGCAACAGTCGTCATCCGGAACAGGTTCAGAAGGCGAAGATCCGCCCGGTACTGATCCGCGGGGAACTGGTGTTTCAGGAGACTGCTTACAGAGGAACACAGGTGTTCCATGAGAATTTTACGGCGGAGCAGATGACGGACAGAATCTGCCTGGCACTTGCGGAGCAGTTCAGACAGGGAGAATTTACAGCGAAAAGCTTACAGGCTACGGCGTTAGTCAGTAAGAAAGGAAAGCTGACTCTGAAGGTGAAAAATAACGGTGCATCAAAAGCAGAGAAAAGTACCGATTCCGAACAGGAGGATCTGCAGGCACTTTCGCATAACCGCACCAAGCATTATATCCTCGAGGAAGGAAAGCCTGTGGATTTCCTGGTGGGACTGGGTGTGCAGACGCCGGATGGCCGTGTGACGAAGGCGAGATTCGATAAATTCCGCCAGATCAACCGCTATCTGGAATTCATCGAGGATGTGATCGATGAACTGCCGACAGACCGGACGATCCGGATCATTGATTTCGGCTGCGGCAAATCTTATCTTACTTTTGCCATGTATTACTATCTGCACGAATTACAGCATAGAGATATTCAGGTGACCGGACTGGATCTGAAGACCGATGTGATAAAACATTGCAACGAACTGGCGGAGAAGCTGGGCTATGACAGATTAAAATTTGAGCGGGGAGACATCAGCACCTATGAGGGAACGGATGTGGCGGATATGGTGGTGACACTGCATGCCTGTGACCTGGCGACGGATTATGCCCTGGACAAAGCAGTCAAATGGGGAGCCAGAGTCATCCTGGCAGTACCCTGTTGTCAGCACGAACTGAACAGACAGATTACGTGTGATTCCCTGAAGCCGGTACTGAAATATGGGATCATCAAGGAACGCATCGCGGCACTGCTTACAGATGCCCTCAGAGCGAATCTCCTGGAACAGCAGGGGTACGAGACACAGATCCTGGAATTCATCGACATGGAACATACACCTAAGAATCTGTTGATCCGTGCGGTGAAAAAGGGCAGCATGCGCCCGAAGCACAGTACGGATATCCGTACTGTGGAGGAACTGCTTCATGTGGCACCGACACTGGACAAACTGCTGAATAATAAATGAGTGAAGAAGCAAGAATGAAGAAAACGATTATTAAAATTGCCGTGTGCGTTGTGGTGTTTATAGCATCAGCGTTTATCATCGGCAGCATTATGAATCAGGGACATAATAACATGACCATGGAAATGGCTCCGGCGACACTTCCCGTGATCACCATGGAGAGCGGAGGCGTGGCATGCAACGAGCTGCATGGTAACACGGTGGAAATGGATGTAGCATACCAGAAGGATACCGTGACCATGCTGGGTGCGGACAGACAGGCGGATTTTACCGTGGATACCTATGGCAGAGAAGTTACGGGAATTTCCATGGAAGTCCGCAGCATTGACGGCTCCCGCCTTATAGAGAACGGAGAAGTCACCGGGTGGAAGACGGAAGGTAAAAGCGTCTCTGTCACACTCGCATTGAAGGATCTGATCGATACCAATACACAGTACAGCCTGACCCTGATCCTGGAACTGGAAGGGGAACAGAAGGTCTACTATTATACGACGATTTTGTGGAACGACGATCTGCATATCGCAGAGATCCTGGAGTTCGCCACGGATTTTCATGGGAAGCTCTATGATAAGGAAGCAGCGAAGGAACTGACCAAGTATTTAGAACCGAATTCCAAGCTGACGGATAACGGCACTTTTCATAAGGTGAATATTCACAGCAGCTTCCAGCAGATTACCTGGGGAAGCCTGGAGCCGACGCAGGAAAATGCGGCTTCCATCCGCCTGGTACAGGTGAACGGCAATGTAGCGTCGCTTTTGATGGATTTTGTCGTGTCCACCGGTGAAGGGAAAAATAAGATATATTATAGCGTGGAAGAATACTATCGCGTCAGATATACCTCGGAGAGAATGTATCTGCTGGATTATGAGCGGACCATGACACAGATCCCGGATACCGGGCGGATGTATGCCAATGATAAGATCCTTCTGGGGATCACGGACGAAAATGTGGACATGATGGAGAGCACCGACGGCAATACCGTGGTATTTTCCGATAGGGGACAGCTGCTTTGCTATAACGCGGTGACCAATGGTCTGACGGTGATCTTCTCTTTTTATGACAAGGACAATGCGGACTGCCGTACTCTGTATGACCATCATGATATCAAGATTTTGGATGTGGATGAGGGCGGCAATGTGAAATTCGTTGTATACGGTTATATGAACCGGGGAAGACACGAAGGGGAGACCGGTATTCAGATCTTAAGCTATGACAATTCCCTCAATACCATAGAGGAAGAAGTTTATATTCCCTATTCCAAGAGTTATGCGGTGCTGAAAGACGAGATGAATCAGCTGCTGTACCAAAACAGACAGCAGCATCTGTACTTTTTCCTGGAAAACGGAGTCTATGATGTGGACCTGGAGAACCGAAGTGCAGCGCAGCTGGTAAGCATACACCAGGATGACAGTCTCCAGGTATCGGAGAACCATGAGATCATCGTATGGCAGGAAGGGGACGATATAAATCACAGCAGCCAGTTAAATGTGCGGAACCTGAATACCGGAGAGCAGACGGTGATCCGTGCGGAGGATGGCGAGGCAATCCGCCCCTTGGGATTCATGGGAGAGGACATCATCTACGGTGTGGCAAGAGAGAGCGATATCCGCACGGAGAATTCCGGACAGATATTCTATCCCATGTATAAGGTATGTATCAGTAATTCTTCCGGTGCCAGCCTGAAGGAATACGGGCAGGAAGGAATCTATGTCGTGGGATGTACGATCGAGGGCAACCAGATCACACTATCCCGCCTGCAGCGGACGGAGAACGGCAGCTATCAGGAGATCCTGGATGACCAGATCATGAACAATGTGGAAGAAGAAGCTGGACAGAATAAGGTGGTCACAGCAAATATCGATATTTATGGGCGCTATGTGCAGATTCAGACGAAATCTTCCATTGATACGAAGACCATCAAGGTGCTGAACCCCAAGGAGGTTGTATTTGAGGGCGGCAGAGAGCTGAAACTGGATGCGGTCAGCGAAGTGCCCCGGTATTATGTCTACAATGCATATGGCGTATGCGGTATCTACAGTGCTCCGGGCACGGCAGTGAAGGAAGCCTATGACACGTCCGGTATTGTGACCAATGACCGCGGAGTTACGGTATGGCTCAAGGGAAACCGTGTCAGCAGGAATCAGATCATGGCGATCAAGGAAGAGAACGTCACGGAGCAGAAGAACAGCCTGGCCGTATGCCTGGATAACATTCTCAGACATGCCGGAATTACCCGTAACACCGAGTACGATCTGGCGCAGGGCAAGACTGCCACTACGATTCTGTCGGAAAATATGACGGGAGTACAGGTGCTGGATTTAAGCGGCTGTACGCTGGATGCGGTGCTGTATTATGTGAATCAGGATATCCCGGTACTGGCGATCCTGGATGACGGGGAAGCAGTTCTGGTGACCGGATTTAATGAATTCAATGTGGTCATTATGGAACCTTCCACCGGAAAGCTGTATAAGAAGGGAATGAACGATGCCACAGCGTGGTTTGCTGAGAATGGCAATCATTTCATCACATACATGAGAACAGAGAATTAAATACAGGCGGACAGCAAAAGGCGCCCGGGTTCTGTAAAAAGATCCGGACGCCTTTTTGATTATGGGCTTTAGCCTGTTGAGTGCATCGGAGTTTCTCCAAACGGAGAAATGGA
>NZ_JBOKRY010000049.1:0-21687 GCF_051972595.1 Simiaoa sp.
GGACGTTCGCGACAGGCGGATGTTGCCATGGATGGCAACTGGAGCCGTGCCCGTATGGATTAGAACCGCTACTCACTTTTCGCAAGAAAATTCCCACCGGGAGACCTCACATCGAGGAAGGACATTCCGTTCGCCGTGGGCGTTCGTGGGGTTTACGGCAACCCTACGTTACGAGCCATGCACTCAATTCATAAATGTGTCGCAAAAGACGCTCCACATTTATTGGCAGTTCTCCGCAATGAGCCACGCTATTCATAAGATTGTCAGCAAAAGGCGCTGCCAATCGCATTTCTCTTCGCGGCGTTCGCCGGGTCTACGGCAACCCTACGTTACGAGCCATGCATTCAATTCATAAATGTGTCGCAAAGGGCGCTCCACATTTATTGGCAGTTCTCCGCAATGAGCCACGCTATTCATAAGATTGTCAGCAAAAGGCGCTGCCAATCGCATTTCTCTTCGCGGCGTTCGCCGGGTCTACGGCAACCCTACGTTACGAGCCATGCATTCAATTCATAAATGTGTCGCAAAGGACGCTCCACATTTATTTCATTGACGGCTGTCGAGTGTGTCCATTGGACGCACGGTATAAAAATAGAACGAAATAACCTCTTGTGTGAGCAAGCTCCCACCGAGGTATTCCGTTCTATTTTTGCATGGCTCGTAACTCTCAATTTATTTAAAATACTGCACACCGGACTCGAAGATCTTCATATCCTGCTCGCCATAGATATTCATGGCTACCGCAGTATCTCTTCTCTCAGAATGTGCCATCTTACCGAAGCATCTGCCGTCGGGGGATGTGATACCCTCGATTGCACAGTAAGAGCCGTTGATGTTGTACTCCTCATCCATGGATACGTTGCCGTTCTGGTCAGCGTACTGGGTAGCAACCTGTCCGTTTGCGAAGAGCTTGTCGATCCACTCCTTCGGTGCTACGAAACGTCCCTCACCGTGAGATGCGGGATTGCAGTAGGTGGCACCAAGCACAGCTCCTTGTAACCAGGGAGACTTGTTGGATACAACCTTTGTGTATACCATCTTGGATATGTGACGGTTGATGGTGTTGAAGGTCAGGGTAGGAGAATCCTCCTTCTGACCGGTGATCTCGCCGTAAGGAACCAGCCCCAGCTTGATCAGTGCCTGGAATCCGTTACAGATTCCCAGTGCCAGACCGTCTCTCTCATTTAACAGCTTCATGACAGCTTCCTTCAGCTTCGCATTCTGGAATGCGGTTGCGAAGAACTTCGCACTTCCGTCAGGCTCATCACCTGCGGAGAAGCCACCGGGGAACATGATGATCTGCGCCTGTGCGATAGACTTCTCGAATTCCTCTACGGATTCACGGATATCCTCTGCGGTCAGATTGCGGAATACTCTTGTCTCCACATGAGCTCCGGCACGCTCAAATGCCTTGGTGCTGTCGTATTCGCAGTTGGTTCCGGGGAATACCGGAATGAATACGGTAGGCTTTGCAACCTTGTGTTTACATACATAAATACTGTCTGCCTTGTAGACATCACTTGCCACTGCCTCGGTACCCTTCACTGCCTTGGTGGGGAATACCTTCTCTAACTTGGAGGTCCAGGAAGCAAGTGCCTCATCCATGGTGATCTTCGCATCACCGTATACGAATGCAGGTTCCTCGGTCACGGTACCGATGACAGTGTAATCCAGTTCCTTCTCTTCCAGTGCAGGCAGTTTGTCTGCGGGAATCTCTGCCAGGATATCGCCCAGTCCGTTGTCGAACAGGTCGTCTGTGGTGACCTCATCATCGATCTTTACACCCAGCTTGTTACCGAATGCCATCTTGGATACAGCTGCTGCCACACCCTTGGAATCCAAAGCATATGCGGATACGATGGTGCCGTTCTCGGTCAGCTCGTGAATCTTGCCATATAATTCTGCCACATTCTCATACATGGGAATGTCGAAATCGTCTTTATCAATGGAGAAGCGCACCAGCTTGTTGCCGGGTGTCTTCAGTTCCGGAGTGACGATGTCACCGGATTTCGCCACATCCACTGCAAAAGATACCAGTGTGGGCGGTACATCAATGTCATTGAAGGTACCGGACATACTGTCCTTACCGCCGATGGAGGGCAGACCGAAACCGATCTGTGCATCGTAAGCACCTAAGAGTGCTGCGAAAGGCTGGCTCCAACGCTCGGGATCACCGGTCATTCTGCGGAAGTACTCCTGGAAGGTGAAACGGATCTTACTGAAATCACCGCCGGAAGCCACGATCTTCGCCATGGACTCTGTCACTGCATAGACAGCTCCGTGATAAGGGCTCCAGGAGGACAGGTAAGGATCGAAGCCGTAGCTCATCATGGTCACGGTATCGGTCTTGCCTTCCAGTACGGGCAGCTTGGCTACCATGGTCTGGGTCTCGGTCAGCTGATATTTTCCGCCGTAAGGCATCAGTACGCTGCCGGCACCGATGGATGAGTCAAACATCTCCACCAGACCCTTCTGGGAACATACATTGAGGTCGTTTAACAGTGCCACCCAGGCACCCTTCACGTCGCCCTCTTCCAGCTTCTCGCCTACTGCGGGAACAGCCCATTTATCGAAATAATTCTCTTCTTCGGAAGGAATATCTACTTTTACTTTGGTCTCCTGGTGCGCACCGTTGGTATCTAAGAAAGCTCTCTTCAGGTCTACGATAGGCTTGCCTCTCCAGTTCAGTACCAGTCTCGGCTCCTCGGTAACCACTGCCACGGGAACAGCCTCTAAGTTTTCTTCCTTGGCATAGCCTAAGAAGGTATCCACATCCTTAGGATCTACAACCACTGCCATGCGCTCCTGGGACTCAGAGATGGCAAGTTCCGTGCCGTCCAGTCCGGCGTACTTTTTGGGCACCTTGTCCAGATCTACGGTCAGACCGTCTGCCAGCTCACCGATGGCAACGGAGACACCGCCGGCACCGAAATCGTTACATTTCTTAATCAGACGGCTGACTTCCTCACGGCGGAACAGTCTCTGAATCTTACGCTCGGTAGGTGCATTACCTTTTTGTACCTCGGCACCACAGGTCTCAATGGAGGTATCGGTATGTACCTTGGAGGATCCGGTAGCACCGCCGCAGCCGTCACGTCCGGTACGTCCGCCGAGGAGAATGATGATATCACCGGGATCGGAGGTCTCACGGATGACGTTTTTGCGGGGAGCAGCGCCCATAACAGCACCGATCTCCATGCGCTTTGCCACATAAGAAGGATGATAGATTTCTTTTACAAATCCGGTAGCCAGACCAATCTGGTTACCGTAAGAGGAATAACCGCTGGCTGCACCTCTTACCAGCTTCTTCTGGGACAGCTTGCCGTGCAATGTCTCGGATACAGGAACGGTAGGATCTGCCGCACCGGTAACACGCATTGCCTGATATACATAGCCACGACCGGACAGAGGATCACGGATAGCACCGCCCAAGCAGGTGGCAGCGCCACCGAAAGGCTCGATCTCAGTAGGATGGTTGTGGGTCTCGTTCTTGAAAAATACCAGCCACTCTTCAGTCTCTCTGTGGTCGCCGTAATCCATCTCCACGGGAACCACTACGGAGCAGGCATTGATCTCATCGGATTCTTCCATGTCGTCAAGTTTGCCGTCTTTTTTCAACTTCCGCATTGCCATCAGCGCCAGGTCCATGAGGCAGACGAACTTGTCCTCTCTGCCCTTAAAGATTTCTTCTCTGGTATCCAGATAGCTCTGGTAAGTGGTCTCTAAGGGAGAACGATAATAACCCTCACCGAATTCCACGTCGGTCAGTTCAGTGGAAAAAGTGGTATGGCGGCAGTGATCGGACCAATAGGTATCCAGTACACGGATCTCCGTCATGGAAGGATCTCTCTTCTCATCATCGTGGAAATAATTCTGAATATGTTTAAAATCTTTGAAGGTCATGGCAAGTCCCAGAGATTCGTACAGAGCCTTTAAGCTGCTCTCATCCATATCTCTGAAGCCATCGAACACGGCAACATCAGCAGGATCATCATACACCGTGATCAGAGTATCCGGCTTCTCCATGTCGGTCTCTCTGGAATCCACAGGGTTGATACAGTAAGATTTGATCTTGGAAAATTCTTCGTCGGACACCTGTCCTTCGATCATATAGGTCACAGCGGTACGGATCACAGGTTCTTCGTCCTCTTTTAAGAACTTCACGCACTGCACTGCAGAATCCGCTCTCTGATCGAACTGTCCGGGAAGGAACTCTACGGAAAATACTTTTGCGTCCGCAGGGATCTCAATCGTCTCCTCATACAGATCATCTACGGGAGGCTCGGAAAATACGGTCTTGCAGGCTCTTGCAAATACCTCATCCGAAATATTCTCCACATCATAGCGGATAAATTCGCGAACCTTCGCCACATCGATGCCCAGATAATTTTTCAGTTCGTCGTGCAGCTCTTTTGCCTTGACAGCATAAGGCTCCTTTTTCTCTACATAGATACGTCTTACGTTGCTCATGTCTCTCCTCCGATAAAGTTTTTAATTAACATGACTCTGAATAGTATCATACCATTATAGCTTTTTTCCCACAATAGCAGAAAACAACAAATTTAGATCGATTTTACCTGCCTTTTTGAGCGGTTCGTCATTCGTGCAGTCTGTGGATCAGCCGATAGGCAATATCCTTCTCGCTGATCAGTGCCTCCGTATGGGCAAAAAATACGATGCCGTCGGTGGGTGCCAGAATGGTCTCCCGCACAGATCCGTCGTAAGGATCTATGATCTCTGCCATCTCATTACCGTAGCGTACATCATCTCCCGCATGTACCTTTCCCCGAAAAATTCCAGCACGGTTCGTATGTACATCGCTTAAATCCTTTTCATATAATACATGACTGATATAGCCGGAATGGCTCTCATACCGGATCAGTCCCATCCGCTTTAAGAATCGTAAGACCGCTGCCACCGCCTGCCTTGCGCTCGCCTCATCAATCTGGCTGTTCTGGTTTGTATAGACGGAAAATGCTGCCGTCATCTCATCCTGCCAGTTATAATTTAATGTCTTCGTGTCAATCGGGATCGGCTTGCGCACCACCACATAGGGAAGTCCGAACAGATTTGCCAGAGAAGTATTCTGGTATCCCGTCTCCATCATACGCACATGAGGTACAAATTCTCCCGGTCTGTAGAAGGACGTAAACTGGATGCCGTATACGTAATCTTTGATCTCTGTAAGCAGTGCATTGGTCAGCCGGTCAGCCGGTTCCCCATAATCATTGCCCGGAAAACTCCGGTTAATGTCTGCTTCCTTAACGCCGAAAAAACGCCTGCTGATGTTCACGGAATAGGCATTGATGGTTGGGATCACCAGAATCTGTTTTCCGGCACTGATGCAGCCGTTATTCTCCAACTCCCGCAATGTCTTCACCAGTTGGGAACAGATATACATCTGCTGGATCTCGTTACCTCTCGCCGCCCCCACGATACATGCCGACTTTTCCCCCTTGCCGAACTGGAAGCCCTTTATATGCATATCTTCTCTGTACGTCGAATGTATGGTATAAATATCTCTTTCAAACATAATTTTCTCACTCCGTCAGGATTCGCGCCAGCAGGTCTCCTTCATAGACCACCGGGTATGCCCGCAATGTAAACAGAAGTCCTCCCCGTTCGGTGCGGATCTGCCGTTTTACCGTGCCCTCAAACGGGTCTACTACCTCCCCGATCAGATCTCCCTTTTTCACATAATGGTTGTGCTCGATCAACGGCAGGAACACACCGTCCACTGCGCTACGGATAAATTCCACTTCGCCATCACTGGATACCGCAGGCTCCTGTACTACTGGTTCCGGTCCCTCCCAGATGCCCATCTCACTCATGATGTGGAAAATCCCGTCCACGATCTGATTGCCGAAGGATCTGTGGATATCATGCCCCTGCCCCATTTCCAGTACCAGGGTAGGAACGCCCAGCAGATTCAGGGAATGCGCCAGGGTGGATTCGTGCACCGTGGCAGAGGCATTCATCCAGATCATATCTGCGTTGGTCATTTTTGCATAGGGAAGCAGGGCTTCGGCGAAATCCTCGCTGAGTCGTACCTGGGGGATCTCCCGCACAAAAATATCACTGGCATGCAGATCCATGCAGATATCCGATCCGATGATGGAATCCACCACTGCTGCAGTGATCCGCTCCATCATATCCCCCGAAGCATCTCCCGGGAACATACGGTTCATGTCCATATCCAGTCTTGGCACCGTGCGGCTCGCCATATCGATTCCTAATGGATTCAATGCCGGATAGATGTCCACGATCCCTTTCAGATATTCCGGATGCTCCTTTACTCTTCTCGCCGTCTCATAACAGATATACTGCCCTTCCAGTTCATCTCCGTGGATACCGGAGACCAGGCTGATCCGGCGGCACTGTTTCGTCTCCTGCTTTGGACAGATCCGGTTCCTGCGGACCGCCAGATGCCCTCCTGCCGGAAGTTCCATACTGATGATCGATTCTATCATAACTTACCTCTCTGCTTCCCTTCCTTTACAGCGAAAATGCTCCAGGAAATCTTCCCTGAAGCATCATCAACCGTTGTCTGCTTATTCTTCCACACCTAATCCACGCAACAGATACAGGATCTCACGATCCACTGCCTCCGCTGTCACACCGATAGTCTGCGCCGAGATCTTCAGCCCTTCCAGGACAAACATGATATTTCTTGCGGTTCCTTCACAGTCCTCACACAAAAATTCACCGTTGTCCACTCCGGCTTCGATCAATTTCTCTATGATCTTCACTGCGGAATCAAACTGCTTCTTCAGAATGTTATCCCGCTTGGGCAGATCGTTTTCAAAATAAAATTCATAGGTTGCCTGTGTCAGAGTATTTTTTTTGCGGAGAAGCTCCTTTTTCTGCTCCTTTAAAAACAGAAGAAGAATATCCGCTGCGGTAGCATCCTCCGTAATGCTGTCGGAAAATACATCATCCGCCTCTTCACTCTCCATGCGCAGCACTTCCATAAATATCTGACTTGTATTCTCAAAATACAGATAAAGACCTCCGCGGCTGATATCGCAGGCTTCCACAATATCCTTCATTGTTACTTTTTTAAAGCCCTTCTCCATAAACACATCTCTGGCTTTTTCTACAATGTACCGCTTTTTCTGTACTGATTTTTCTCCCATGAACCTTGTCCTGCCTTTCCCCTCTCAGATCTTACCGTTTTCCGGTGATTTATCCCAAAATTCTATAATTTCCTGCATCTGTCTGATGACCAGGTAAAAAATCTGCTCCGATACCGCTTCACTCCACAGATTCCCCTTGGTTCTGCCGCCTAAGACATACTTCGACAGAATGCCTCTTAAGATGTTCCATTCTTGCCAGCCGGCTTTTTTAATCATATTTCTCTCGTCCTGATGGGTACGGATCCGATGTCTGGTATATACATATGCATAATTGCGATCCATCAAAGGGCTCTTCCCTGCTTCCCGCACGAAGTTCAAAAGCGTTCCGTCATATACCGGGAATGACACGGAATGAACTCCGATATCCTGCCCACTGTATATAGAACTGGCTCTCTTACCCGCATTCTGCTCAAGCCACGGCAAATAAGGAAGTAACGGTCTCACCGCCTGCTTATAAGATTCCAACAACTGCTCTCTGTATTCAATGCTCTGTTCCATAACCCCAACATACCTTTCCATGTACCGTTTTCTGCCGAAAACATCACTTTTTTCACATACTGATGTAAAAGTGACACATATGTAGTTTTATTTTATCACATTTCTATCAAAAGTACAGTAGAAAATTGTTGGTATTATGGTGTATAATTGATTAATATAAAGATCCCGAATTAAGACGAGGTAATGAAATGGCTGGAATTGTACTGGAAAAGGGTAAAACGATATATAGCTACGGGCAACCTATGACCGCACTGCATCTGATCACGAACGGTAAGGTAAATGTATCTTACCCCGGCGGTTCTTATCCGCTGGGCAAGGGCGATGTGATCGGTATCTGTGAGATCTGCTCTGAGATTCATCTGCTCAGCTATGTAACTGCTGAGGATACCACTATCCTCACCTACCCCCTGACCAGTCTGGATTCTCTGAATGATATTCTGCAGAAGCATCCTGATGTGGCAAGGCTTTTTTTATTGTCCTGCTTCCGACAGATCAACATTTTGTTAAACCGCAGCTCTATCTCTGAGTTAAACTGCAGTGAGCTCTACCGCACACTGACCGATGACATTGCCACTTACAACACCCTGTGCGACCGCTACCGCCTGCCCGCACGCTCCCTGGAGCATTTCGATAAGCTAAACGCTTTCCTCGGGGACGATTCTCCGGATATCTGGCTGAACGGATATTACATGGGTTTAAGCCATATTCTGGCTTCGGACAACTACCGGATCATGGTGCAGGAAGCGGATCTTTCCATTGGCATGCTGCGTAAGGGAAGCCTGGACTTCAGGCGTACCTATCAGAGTCTGGAGGAGCAGTTCCATTATTTACAGCAGGTGGGCTCTTTTTATTTCCGGGAATCCGGCAACGATCTGTTTGATTTCTATACTTCACTTTATTATAAACTGGGACAGGGCAATGAAGACAGCCAGATCGTCTATGACCGGATCCATCGTATGCTCTCTAAGGCAGGGGATCTGTCGTATATCGATCAGGATCTGTTCGCCTCCAGATCCCAGAGTTTCCAAAGCAGCTTAGATCTCATGGGATCTGCGGATTCCTCTGAGGCCGCAGATGGCGGAGACTCCGAGATCTTAGGCAAGCTCGCCGGATCCCTGAACACGATCTTAGAATATGCCGGGCCGGACTTAGATACCATATCCAGCTTCCGTCAGCATGTACATGCCTATAAGCAGCTCTCCGACCGCAGTTCCCAGGATCAGGAAGTCGCCCTGCTTCGCAGACAGCTGACCGAAGAATTCTATCTGCTGTATTCGCTCCTGTTCACCCAGACACTGGAACAGCCGGATATTCCCATGCCGGTGCGGATGTTTTTATATTTCGGCTATGTGGATGAGGAACTGGCAGGTCTGAAAAATGCAGTGACCCTGTATCGTCTGGCGGAAACCATGACCGACCACAGTACTGCCGGAGTCTACACTTTTTATGACTGGCTAATGGCTATCTTCCGCGGACAGAAATCCCCCAGCCGGAACGAATTTGACCAGGATTACTCCGATTATATCCATAAACAGAAAGTGGGCGGTAACATTACCGATGCGGAGTTGAAAGCCCTGGAGAACAATGCTATGGCAAAGGTCAATTACGAGCTTAAGAATATGTTCCCACAGGTCAACAAGATCACTTTCGGACGGATCACCACATTCTGTCCACTGTTCTGTGCGGATGATGTGCTGAAAGATCTGGAAAGCTCCTATGTCACCGTATCCCGCGTGTCACAGATCCTCGAAGAGATCCGTCTGGTGGATTACACCGCTTTCTACCGGGAAAGTCTGGATATGGCGCACTTAGATGTCATGGGCAAAGAAACGATACATTTAGAATACCTGCCGGATATCATCCTCATGCCAAATGTCGGCATCCGCGGTGTCATGTGGCAGGAGATCGAAGGCAAGCGCCGGAACAGTCCGGGACGTATGGTATTCTCCATTTTCCACATGGAGGATCTGAAGACTACTTTCACCCATCTCACCGGAGAATTCCGTTGGGAACTGTGCAAGAGAGTCCAGGGCAACCGTTGGAACGATGTCTCCGTAAGTTCCCTGACCAGCGAATATTTCGATTATATCCAGTTCTACCGTAAGAACCATGATCTGAGCACTGAAGCCAAGGAGAAAGTGAAATCCAGCTTACAGCGTGCCAAGAATAGTTTCAAAGAAATGTTCGTAAGAGATTATATGATCTGGGTATTGTTCGAAGGTGCCGGATCCCCGAGGCTGAACAAGGTGGCCCGTCAGATCATGTTCACCTATTGCCCGTTCCCGGAGGATATCTGCAATACACTTGCACAGAATCCGCTGTATAGCGAGCTTTTAGACCGTCGTAAGATCAAGGTGGCACAGGGACTGCATCATCTGGATGTGTTGACCCGTAAGCTGCAAAATGGCAACATCCCGGTTCCCGAGACCGTGGAGCAGGAGCGCTATTATATCAGCGGCAGTAAAAAATCTTAATTCCGACAGCAAAAAGGATCCGGCATCTCGCATGTCGAATCCTTTTTCTATGTGCTGTATTTTATGTTCTCACATTACCATTATGCATCAGCCAGCTGTCTGCCCAGTTCCCTGCATGCATTCAATCCGTCCTCATCCGGAGTTTCATGGCAGATCAGTCCTTCGCCGTTTAACACCGTTGCTCCCGCTGCTTCCATGCGGGTGGTCCAGTCTCTCATCCACTCACCGTCTCCCCATCCGTAAGAACCGAACAGCGCAATCTTTTTCCCGGAAGCAAAGCCTTCTACATCGCATACAAAGGGTTCCATCTCCGCTTCTTCCAGCACCTCTGCGCCCATGGCCGGACATCCCAGAGCAAATTTGGGTGCCGCCTTCAGTGCTTCTATATCCGCTCCTGTCACGAATACTACTTCCGCTTCTTTTCCAGCCTCCCGGATTCCCTCTCCGATGGCTTCCGCCATTGCCTGGGTATTGCCGCCCTGTGTCCAAAATACTACATAAATCTTATCCATTTCATTTTCCTCCGTTTTCCGCACTTTTTGTTCCTTTTATGCTGCTGTACTTCCGCAGATCTCTATGATCTCCGTCATTTTTAATCCATAATGCAGCAGCTGAATCAAATTTTCCTTTGCATATTCATATTTTTCAAAAAGCCGCAGTTTCCTCTCTTTATCCGCATATACCTTCCAGTACCCGGTACAGAGGCAATTTTTCCCACGGTGTCTGATGAATCCTTCCACATCCTCCGGTGGATACCCCAAAAGTAACCCCAGCTCATGGGGAAAATCATTTTTGGTTTCTACATAAGCCTCATACTTTTCGCACAAGACCGGCAGAATATCTTCCAGCAGACAGGAAGGATACCCTTCCTCTGTCAGCAGCTTCTGTACCTGCATCATTCGCAGATATTTCTCCAGCCGTTCCTTTTGATACAGCAGTATGACTGTTTTTTCTTCCGTTTCCAATAACGGATACATGGAAATAAAGCTTCCTGAGATGATCTTCTCTACCAGACAAAAGCCGTCCGATGAAATCGTCAGCAGATTGGATATTTTAAGTCCTGTAATAAGCGGTGCGCACTGCAATGCCAGCTGCAATTCCACATCGTCTGTTTTCATTCCGCACAGGATCTCCCATGTTTCCTGACTCAAAAATTGCTCACCTCCTGTATATTGTTTTGGTTAGTTGCTCCTAACTCATATAAATAATAAATAAAAAAGCAGCTCCTGTCAAGGAAACTGCCTGATAGAAATTCTCAAAAATTCTCTACGGTAACATCCACCCGGAAGCTTCCTTCGCCGGGCTGTACATCGATCTGTCCGTGATTGCGTTCCACCAGATCATGCAGGATCTCCAGACCGTAACCTTTTCTCCCCGGCCTTCCGGGAAGCTTTTTTGCTCTGCTATTCTCCACGCAGATATGCAGATAGTCCCCTTTTACTGCCGCCTTTACGGACAAAAACGCTTCTTCTCTCTCCGTCATTTCCGCTGCTGCCACAGCATTTCTAGTCAGGTTTGACAGTATACTGCAGATTGCCACCGGATCCAGCTTCAGCTTTTGGGGAATCTCCAGATCGTATTTAAAGGCGATCCTTTTCTCCCGGCAAGTCTTCTCGGTCTCCCCCATGATGGCATTGAATACAGGGTCACCGCAATAGATGTATTCCGTCGTAGCCGCCACCGTATCGGTCAATGTCTCCAGCATTTTTTCCGCCTTCTCATATTCCCCTTGATGCAGCAGCTCCTGCAGTACCATCTGCTGGTTGCGCATGTCATGCCGGATCTTGGCGAATTCTTCCCGCCTGTTTTCAATCTCATGATAGTGATTCTCGGCAATTTCCCAGGTACTCTGTACCTCGCTGAGCCGAAGCTTCAGCTCCTGCAGCTGCTGCTGCCTAAGCAGGGTATACAACAGCACACCGTCTGCAACGGAGCCCAGTATGGCCGCTGCCAGTATCCACCCGGTATACAGCGTCATATTCCGGAATACCTGCTCATTGATCGCAGTGATCATAAGCAGCTGGCTGACAGGAAATACACTGAACACAATAATAATACTGACGTCAAATGATTCTTTTTCGACAATTTTCTTCCATACGACCAGAAAAATCAGAAAAAATATGGCTGTCACTGTCAATACTACCGATAACAGCAATACCATTGTCGGTGTATAGTAAGACAATTGTGGCTTTTGCTCCATATACTTGTTCAAAATACCGATACTGAGCATTTCCGCCAGCAACGCTGTCAGATATTCGCATAGCATAAACAGAACCTTCTGTCCTAAGGTTCCCTTCAGAAATACAGCTGCATATACAACTGTGACGATACCGACCACTATCATAGCACCATAACGGATCATCACATGATCATTAAACAAAAATTTTACTGCCGCCGTCGGCAACTGTGCTGCCATCAGGCCCAGGATGATGCTTGTCTGTCCGACATTCTCCTTACGCGGTTCAAATGCATACCCCACCACCATACAATCCAGCCACAGATAAGCAATCCACAACAGAATACACATCATATAACATATCATAGCATTGCCCTTATATAGCGAAAATATTTATCTCTGGACGCACTGTATCTGGTCTTGCTGACAGGAAGTACCGTCCCGTCCTGCATGGTAACCTCCTTCATCTCAATCCTGCGGATATACTGCATATTCACTAAAAAACTTTTATGTACCCGTAAAAAATCCTTGTGCAGCTTTTTTTCATAGACATCCAGCTTCTCATATACCGAGATTTCTCCGGATATCGTATGTATCAGCAATTGATGTGCATTGCTCTCCAGATACCGGATCTGACTGTTTGCAATTTTCTCTGTAATCCCACCATGCTGCAGGATCAGTGCATCGCTACTGAATATTTTTTCTCTGACTTTTTCCAATAGCTTTTCCAGATTTTCCTTTTTGACCGGTTTTACCAGAAAACCGCAGAGATTTACTTTCTCCCAAAAAATTTTTTGGGAGAATTTGTCATTATACGCCGTCACAAAAATAAACCAGGTCTGTGGACTATGTACATTATATTGCGCCGCATACGTTATCCCATCCTGCTCATTGCCTTCCCATTCAATATCCATCAACACAAGATCATATGTCGTGCCGTTTTCCAGCGCTTCCGACAACTGTGACAGTTCCTGATAATATTCTATTCTGCTGATCCCGGGATATTCGGCAAGTAACCGTTTTATACTATCCAGACAATTTTTGTCATCATCACATACCGCTATTTTCATCCGGTTCTCCCATGATTATATGTGGAATTACTGTCTTCTACGGTTCAATCCGCTCTGCCTATAATATTCCGCCTTGTCCTGATACATTCGTCTCTCCGGTTCTGTCAGGAGATGATCAAATCCGACTGCCCCCAGCGTATTCACTGCGGCACCGACCGCCATGGTGACATGCTCCCGATCCAATTCTGCCCGCAGTTCCTCTACTTCACGGTACAGCTCTCCCTCCTCCATGCCTCTGCACAGAGCTACGAATTCATCTCCACCGATGCGGAACAGTTCGAATTCCTTCAAGGTTCTCTTCAGGCAGTCACAAGCTCTGAGGATCAATTGATCTCCTTTAGAATGCCCTTTTTCATCATTGACACGCTTCAGACCGGTAACATCACAATATACCACACCGATCTTCGTCTGAGGAAGAATCCCCGACACATATTTTTCCATGGCATAACGGTTCCCAAATCCGGTCAGCGAATCCGTATAGCTCATGATTTCCAGTTTTCTCACAAGATTACGTCGTCTTATAGAAGATACAATAAAATGTCCCATGATCTGCAGGATCTCCGATGCAAAATCGATATATTTTGCCGGAGGGTTATCCACTCCATAGAAGCCGATCACTTTTTCATCATCATATAATGGTACGACTACTAATGAATGAATATTCTGTCTCGACAGTACTTCATACATCTCGGGATCTGTATCCTGGATCTCGCTCAGGTTCTCTGTCACAATATTCTGATACCCCGCGAACTTCTGATACCACTGGTCACAAACCTCCGGAGGCAGATCCTGCAGATTATCCTTTTCCGGTGTCACGCCTCTGGCTGCCCACTCATATGTATTATCATCATGACCATGATCATTTTTTTCAAAAATATAGGTACGGTCTGCCTCCATCGTTTTTCCGAGAAGCTCCAGCAATACCTCCAAAGTCTGATCCGGAGTTTCCTGTCTGAGTGCAACACGGATCGCCTGATTCATTGCTGCTTCCATTTTATGGTAATCCATAGAGGTTTCCCTGTCCCCGGAATGCCCACAGCCAATGGCAATCTCCATGCGCAGCATTCTGCCATCGTCTTCCACCAGGGTATCCTTGATGCGAAAATCCGTTTTTACCACCGGATTGTAATATTCCCATTCCTTAAAATAGCCGGGTCTGAGCTGCTCATTATTGCAGATACTGCAGGGAGCAGAATTTCCTTGTAATACCTCATAGCACTTTAACCCGACAATCTCTTCCTTACTCCGAAAGCCATAACTCTTCAGAGCTTTTTGATTCATATATACTAATTGATTGGTCTCCGGATCCGATACATACACATACTCATCCAGATGTTCAAAAAGTTCCCATATCTTTCCCATGTCTAACCTCTTTCATCCCCCATACTTAATTAATTAGTATACACTTTCAAACGCTTTGCGACAAGTATTTTCTCTCAAAAATGTCTGTAACAGACGCACATCGTCCGTGACAATGCCATCCGCTCCGCTATTCACGATCTGCCGCATGGCACCGGAGGTGTTGGCTGTCCAACCATATACATATTTTCCTTCGTAATGGATGGCTTCCACCATGTCTGTTGTAAGATTTTTCCCTTCGATACTATAGCTGTCCGCATAATCCAGATCATAGTCATCCTCACCCAGATCATGGGCAATATATACCGTGGAGATGTCCGGTTCCAGTTCCCTTACTCTCTGCAGGATTCCCTTATTCATGGATCCTATGATGCATTCGTCCATCATATCATACTCCTGAAGCAGCGCAAGAACGTTCTCTTCCAGTTCCTGCTCCTGCCCGGTGTATTTTAATTCGATCATCAATGTGATCCGCCCCCCGGCACAGGCAAGCATCTCTTCCAGTGTCGGGATCTGTTCTCCTCTGTATGCTGCGGAAAATGCACTTCCCACTTCCAGTGCTGATAGCACGTCCGCCTCCGCATCCCACACACAGACATCCTCGCCCGCAGTACGCTTGAAATTGCTGTCATGCATCACGATCAGGGTCCCGTCGGATAACTGCTGTACATCGATCTCGGCGATGGGGGCTCCATCACGGATTGCCTGCTTTAGTGCTGCGAGCGTATTCTCCGGGGCCACCTTTGCTCCTGCCCGGTGTGCCACCACGATCACGGGAGTATCTTTTCCTGCCTCTACCTGCGGCAATACGCCATAAGTCAGGAAATAAACGCACAAAAGCATAACAATTGCTGTTTTCCGGATCGTTTTCATCATTTTGCCCTCCCATGATAGTTTAAGGTCAATTTTATTGTAACAATTGACAATAAACTCCATACGAGGATTTTGTTAATTTTTTGTAAACAACACTATCACCTCATGGGCAAACAGTGGGAATGCTGCCAGTACACTTAGAAGAAGCCACTCCTGTCCCGACAGATGCGAGGTACCGAAAGCCCTGATGAGAAATGGGATCTCCGTCACCGCAAACTGCAGGATGAAACCAATGATACATGCTGCCACCATCAGCAGATTATCCCAGGGGTGCATGGCAAATACGGACTTCTGTACATCACGCATGCCGATGGCATGATACAGCTGGCACATTCCCAGCACAGTAAATGCATAGGTTTGGGATTTCGACAGTATCTGTTCCCGGGACATCAGTTCTCTGAGGCGCTCCACCCAGGTAAACGGATTGCTCACAAGTTCCCCTTCCGCTGCCAGGATCCCGCAGGGAAGCACCAGAAATGCCGCCAGTCCGATCACGGTGATCAATGCCCCATAGAACAGCGTACATGCTATTCCTCCTCGGGCAAACAGACTCTCCGATGCTTTTCGGGGTGGGCAGCGCATCAGGCTTTTGCCGTCATTTTTATCCACTCCCAACGCCAGTGCCGGAAGAGAATCCGTGATCAGATTGATCCAGAGGATATGACTGGATTTTAACGGGGATGCCAGCCCTATTGCCACCGCCACAAACATGGTCATCAGTTCTCCCAGGTTGGACGATAGCAGAAAAATCACCGACTTCCGGATATTCTCATAGACACCCCTGCCTTCCTCGATGGCTTTTTCAATGGTGGCAAAGTTATCATCCGTAAGAATCATATCCGCCGCCTGTTTGGCAACATCCACTCCGGTTCCCATAGCGACACCTATGTCCGCCGCTTTTAAGGATGGGGCATCATTGACCCCGTCGCCGGTCATTGCCACGATCTCCCCGCTTAACTGTAACCCTTTCACGATCCGTACCTTCTGTGAGGGCGTGACTCTTGCATAGACCCTTAAGTCCTTAATTCTCTTTAAAAAGGAAGTGTCATCCAGCCGGTCCAGTTCTCTGCCTGTAATACACTGGCTGCGGTGTCCCGCAATCCCCAGCTGTCTGGCAATGGCATAGGCGGTATCCACATGATCTCCCGTGATCATCACTGTGGTCACCCCCGCATGGCGGAAGATTTCCACAGCTTCCCCGGCCTCCGGTCTGGCGGGATCCCGCATTCCCACAATACCAAGGAACGCCATTCCCTCTTCCCCACCTCTGATGTCTTCACTCTGTGCCGCTGCCAGTGTACGAAGAGAGAGGGAATTCATCAGTTCCACAACCTCACTGATCCGCTTCCGCTGTGCGGGAGTCATAGGAACGCTCCTTCCTTCCTGTAAAATATGAGTACAGTGCTGCAAGATCACATCCGGAGCTCCTTTGGTATAAGCAATCCTTCCCGCGGATCTGCCACCGGGAAGCCTATGACAGGTCGTCATCATTTTCCGATCGGAATCAAAGGGAATCTCATCCAAGCGCGGATACTGCCGATCCAGACGTTCTCTCTGCAGACCGTATTTCGCTCCGAAGTCTAAAAGTGCCAGTTCCGTTGGATCTCCGACACGCTGCCCGCCCTGCAATGAAGCATCATTGCACAAAAGCATCCCTCTTAACAGCTCCGGCAGAATGCGGTGTTCCCCTCTGCCACCTGTTCCCGTGACATCCTCCATTATGTCGTACCACCAGCATTTCTCCACGGTGAGCCGGTTCTGGGTAAGTGTCCCTGTCTTATCCGAACAGACCACACTGACCGCTCCCAGTGTCTCCACCGAAGGGAGTCTTCGAATAATAGTGTGCACTTTGACCATTCTTGTCACTGACAGGGCCAGACAGATCGTAACTACTGCCGGCAGCCCCTCCGGTACTGCTGCAACCGCAAGCGAGATTGCCACCAGAAGCATCTCCGGAATATTTCTATGCTGAAATACTGCCAACAGAAATAATCCGGCGCACAACCCCAGAGAGAGAATGCTCAACAGCTTCCCCAGATCTCCCAGCCGCTTCTGCAATGGTGTCATCTCATCTTCCGTATCCGTGATCATGGAAGCGATCCTGCCGATCTCCGTATCCATGCCGGTGGCTACCACCAGCCCTTCCCCATGACCGTTCGTCACTACTGTGGACATATAGACCATATTGACCTGTTCGGTTAATGGAATCTCCTGCCGGCAGTCAGCCAGAAAAAGAGCATCTTTCTCCACCGGGACGGATTCTCCGGTGAGAGCGGATTCTTCCACCTGAAGATTCGCACTTCTGGTCAGTCTGATATCCGCCGGAACCTGCGCCCCCGCCTCGAGATCCACCAGATCTCCCGTCACCAGTTCCGCCGCGGGGATCTCTCTTCGGATGCCGTCCCGGATCACAATGGTCCGTGGAGTGGTAAGTTTTTTTAACGCTTCCAGCGCTTTTTTAGCTTTTCCCTCCTGGAGCATTCCCACCAACGCATTTACCAGGACCACCGTACCGATGATCACGGCATCACTGATTTCTCCCAGAAGAATGGATACCACCGCCGCAATCAATAATATGTAGATCAGTGGATCCTTCAACTGTTCCAGAAAAAGCTGTATCTTTGTCTTTTTCCGCGCAGCTCTCATCTCGTTTCTGCCATTTTGCTGCAAACGACGAAAGGCCTCACCTTCGGTAAGACCTTTCACTGTGTCACTATTTAGTTTACTTACGGTTTCCTGTATATTCTGCTTCTCGAACACGGCTGCTCTCCAATGCTTGTTTCTATGCATTGTATGCGGAAATGTCCGGCTTGATGATAACAGTCACTGATTATTTCTCGCTTCTTAACTGGAAAGCATCTGTCAGTTCGTTCATGTTGGTCGCCTGCGCAGACAGTTCTTCACTGGTAGCGGAAGTCTCCTCTGCGGTAGCGGAGTTGTTCTGTACTACAGTAGATATCTGCTCGATGCCCTGTTCGATCTGGACCATAGCATCTGCCTGTGCATGGGATTCTTCCATGGCTTTCTTGGACTCGTTCGCCAGATCCTCGATACCTTCCACCACTTTCTGCAAAGCTTCCGCCGTTTTATCTGTGATCTGATTTCCTTTTTCGATCTCCTGCAGCGAGGTCTCGATCAGTTCCCTGGTATGTACCGCGGACTGTGCACTGTCATCCGCAAGCTTCCGGATCTGTTCAGCCACCACGGCGAAACCTCTTCCGGCTTCCCCCGCTCTGGCAGCTTCAATTGCTGCATTCAGGGACAACAGATTCGTCTGGGATGCGATATCCTCGATCTCGCCGATAATATCACTGATCTGCTTGGAAGTCTCATTGATCCGCTGCATGGCATCGGTCAGTCCCTTCATCTCTTCTCCACTGGTTCTGGCCTGTTGCTGATATTCCATTGCCTTCTCATAAGATGCTCCGAGAGCCTTGGCATTTTTCTCCACGATCTCAGTGACATTCGTAATGGTCGCCTGAAGTTCCTCCACGGAACCGGCCTGATCTGTAGCACCCTCTGCCAGTCCCTGTGCGGCATCCGCCATCTGCCCCGCGCCGGCAGACACCTGGCTTACCGCATTTTTGATCTCACCCAGTGTCTCACTGAGCTTATGATTCAGCTTGCGGATAGACTCCAGCAATCCGCTGAAATCTCCTATGTAGGCTTCCCTGCAATTACTTACGATTGCAAAATTGCCCTCAGACATTTCTCCCAACAGATAGTCCGTATCACCGATTACCTGCTGCAAATTATCGGAAAGGCTGGCTGTAGCCTCCGCAAGTATCTGCAACTCATCGCCGGTCTCTACCTTCGGTGCCGGAGTATGCAGATCACCCTGTGCTAACAGCTGTATTCTGTCTGTGCACTGTGCCACCGGATCCCCGATACGCTGTCCGATCTGTTTTGCCTTGTAAATGCTGTATGCCACTGCGATCACACCGATCGCAGCACCTATGATAATGCCTATCACAACGGAACCCAGGAAATCCGTAACCGGTGCATCTACTGCCACCATCCAGCCGTTAGTACCTTCAATCGGGGCATACGCCTGTAATGTATAAGCACCTTTTCTAAAATAGGTTCCGTATCCTGTCTCACCCTTAAGCATCTGTTGCTCTATTTTAGCAATTCCCTTCAGTGAGCTGTCTGTCTGTGACAATTCAATATTATTTTTCTGCTCCTGGGCAATGGCGGAATCACTATGTGCGATCGTAGTACCCGTAGACCCCAGCAGGTAGCATCCGGAATGCTCACTGATAGAAATGGCTGCGCATATATCATTTAAGAACTCCGGATCCGGTACTACGAATACCACGCCGATGATCTCACCATCTTTATCTCCGCCTTCATAGACGGGTGCAGATATGATCACGCTGAGTTTTCCATCTGTCTTGGAGATCACGGGATCCGATACCACCACTTCTCCCTGCATGGACCGTTTAAAATACTCGCGCTCATTGTAATCCGTTCCGTCAGCGGCACAGATACCATTACTTCCGATCAGCTTCCCCCTGACCATTCCATAAGCTTGCACACGCTGATTAATATACTCCTGCTTCTGCGCCGGTGTAAATGTAGCCGCGGAAAGCTGATAGCTGCATCCCAGCTCAGATACAATAGTCTCTGATACCATTAACTCCTGACGGATCCGGTCCGCTGAAAGCTTTGCGATCTCCTGCATATCAGCCTTCAGTCTGCTCAGGGTACCTGACAGATTCATGATCATAGACACAATGACCAATGATACGATCGATAGCAATACCAGCCGCCGGATTGCCTTCTGCAGCCGCTCGCGGATCGTGGTCTTACCATTGGTCTGACGCTTTTGTCCCTTCTGTGTAGTTTTTGCACTCATAATGTACCTCTTTTCTCCGGCGAGATGTCTCTCCACCTTCTCAAGCCGGCATTTTTCTGCAATGTTGCTAACACTACTGTTGTATCAACATTATAACATTTCCCAAACCTTTTTACTACCTTATGAGTGCAAAAAAAGAGTTAATATTCCAAAAAATATCAACTCTTTCCCTGTTTTGTCTGTTGATTTATATCTCTCTATCCCCTCAGGCAGAAACTTTTCTGATCAATAGCCAAATTCCTGTGCAAAATACAGTTTTCCACCTGTCTCATAGACAGCAATGCTGCAGGTCGTAAAATCGCCTGCCAGGATATTCGCTGCATGGGTGGGAGAAGCCATCCAGGCATCTACCACGCTCTGTGCGGAATCATATCCCTTCGCCAGGTTCTCACCCCACATCAGTTCACTGTTCACGGTATACCAGTCTCTGCCGTTCGGTCTGGTATGCGAGAATTTGGAAGCAGCTTCCTGTGCTCTTACCATAGCGCAGGACTCCAGTCCGTTGCTCCAGGTAAGCTCCGCAAGTCCATTCTCTGTTCTCTTCGCATTCACCAGTGCCAGTGCATCGGTTGCCATGGTGCGAAGTTCATTTGCACGTGCAATCTCTGCTTCGCTCATGCCGGCTCTCTGTACAGATCCTGCCAGCGCCACCGCCTCTTCATCGAACCATACGGTTCCGTCACTGTCCGCCGGATCACGGCTGACAGAGGACAGATCTGCATTCCTGCCACAGCCTGCCAGACTAAGCATCATGATTACTGTCAGAATCAGACTCATCCATCTTTTTTTCATTTGTTTACCCTCTTTCATGAATTTATGGTAAATATATGTCATTACTGTTCTTATTGCTTCTTCTTAAGGATAAGCCATGCTCCCAGGCCTGTCAAGGACAAGGCAAAACCAAGATTCCATGCATCGGAAGCATCGCCGGTCTGCGGTCGTCTCGATGCTCCGAGGACTGCTCTGTCTGCCAAAGGTGTCGGATCATCCTCGATCGTCACCATTCTGCGGCGTCTCGCACCAAGTACTTGCGGTGTCTCGGGTGTTACAGGATCCGCAGGGGTACCGGGATCGTCAGGGGTGCCGGGATCATCCGGGGTTGGCGTCGTATCCGGAGCGCCCGGAGTCGGAGTAGGTGTCGGGTTGTTGTCAGGAGTGGTCGACGGTGTTGCCGTAGGCGTTGCCGTAGGTGTTGCCGTAGGCGTTGCCGTAGGTGTTGCCGTAGGCGTTGCCGTAGGTGTTG
>NZ_JBOKRY010000050.1:0-20948 GCF_051972595.1 Simiaoa sp.
TTTTCATTAGTTTAAGGCTGTTTTAAAGGAAACCAGTAGCCCCAATGCGGGCTACTGGGATTCGATAGCATTTCTTAATTAACTCTCAATTTAGCAGTCCACGCCAAGCTTGCGCAGTTCTTCTTCCGCCTGCTCTTTGGTCAGGAAGTGGATACCATGGATTCCCTGTTTTTCGGCGGCTTCGACGTTCTTCAGGGTATCATCCAGGAATACGCTCTCTTCTGCCTTTAATCCATAACGTTTCAAAAGCAACTGGTAGATCTCCGGTTCCGGCTTGATCAGATGCTCCTTATAGGACAGGATACCACCCTCCATCTCCGGCAGGAAATTCAATGCCTCTGCGCATTCCACCTCGGCCTTGCGGGAAAAATTAGACAAATAATACACATGATATCCCTTCGATTTCAATTCCTGCAGCCAGGGAATTGCATATGCTCTCGGAGTTACTATTCCGGCAATACTCGTAAATGCCTGATATAGCTCCTGCTCCAGCTGTGGTGCATCTTTTACAAACGCAGCCAGTACCTGTTCATCCGTCCAGGTACCGCGGTCATACTCTGCCCATGCCGGATGCATCACGGATGCTTTGGCAATCTTTTGAATCATCTCCGCATCGAATCCCTTATCTGCCAGAAATCCTTCCCAGCGATAATCAGTCAGTACATTTCCAATATCAAATATTATATTACGTATCATCTTATCCCGTCTCCTATCCGTTTGTATATTCTCTTGCATGCGCCATCTGCATCATTTATATCGGCCTCTTTATACCTCTTGCATACGCCATCTGCGTCATTTATATCGACCTCTTTATAACGTAGCAGCTGCCACATCCAGTTCCATGATCTCCAGCAGTTTCTCCGCCGCCGGCGCCATAGGCATTTTCGTATTCCTTACAACACAGAACTGTCTCTTCGGTATCATTTTATTGAACCTGAGTTCAAAAAGCAGGCCAGATTCCACATAATCTCTGGCAAAATCCCGCATCACACAGCCCACGCCAAGATTCCTTCTGACAAACTGTACGATCATATCACTGGTGGCTAATTCGAACTCCGGCTGCACATAGACGCCGTTGCCCGCAAGGAATTCATCCATATAGCTTCTGCTGCTGGTATTTTTCTCCAGAAAAATAAGCGGCAGGCTCTCCAGTTCTTGAAAATCCAGTGTTTTATTTTTATATCCGAAAAATCTTCTCCCGGCTACAAACACATCCTCAATCTCCCGCACCGGCATCATCTGAATATCCGGTCTCTCCGGAAACGGTGTGCTGACAATTCCGAAATCAATCCTGCTTTCTCTCAAATAATTCAGAGTCTCCGGCGTCGGTGCATTGGTGACGATCACTTTGATTCCGGGATACTGCTCATGGAATTTCTCCAGATAGGGAAGCAAATAGAACTGCAGTGTCATATCGCTGGCACCGATCCGGACTTCACCCAGCTCCATATTCTGCATCTGATGGACCTTCTTCACCCCCAGTTCGATCTGTTCATATCCTTTTGCCACATAGGAATACAGCAGTTCTCCCTCACCGGTCAGGCGCACACCTTTTGCCGCCCGGTGGAAAAGTGACACATCCAAAGTGTTTTCCAGCTGCTTGACAGCCTGACTGACCGCTGGCTGTGAAATAGACAGTTCTCCTGCTGCCTTCGTCACACTTCCGCATTTTGCCACATAATAAAATACTTTATATGCTTCCAAATTATTGATCATATTGTAACATCTCCGGTATCCAAAAAGGACATAGGCTGCATCTTCTGCCGCGCCATGCCCTTTTCCTGCACTACTATGAATCATAAAACAAATGTCTGCTTTGCAGCCACCTGTTTTCCTTGATGATCATTATATCATGATTCGCACCTACGGTGCTTACCGTTGCTTCGCAACGATCATGATCAAATTCGCCGTTCGCCAATTATGCAAGCATATTGGCTCACTTGCGCTCATTATATCTTGATTCGTATGATACTCTATAATTATTTCGTCAGAGGACTCTCACGATAAATGATATCTTCTCTTCCGGGGCCATTGCTGACCATGGTGATAGGGAAGCCGATCTGCTCCTCAATGAACTCTACATACTTTCTGCAGTTTTCAGGCAGATCCTCGAACTTTCTGATGCCGCGGATATCACACTTCCATCCGGGGAGCTTCTTCAGTACGGGCTTAGCCTTCTCCAGCTTGTAGGTTACAGGGAAATCAGTGGTCACTTCGCCATCGATCTCATAGCCTACACATACAGGGATCTCATCCAGATATCCCAGTGCATCCAGTACGGTAAATGCTACATCGGTAGCACCCTGCAGTCGGCAGCCGTACTTGGTAGCTACACAGTCGAACCAGCCCATACGTCTGGGACGTCCGGTGGTAGCGCCGAACTCACCGCCGTCACCGCCGCGGCGGCGCAGCTCATCTGCCTCGTCACCGAAGATCTCGGATACGAAAGCTCCCGCTCCTACTGCGGAAGAATATGCTTTACTTACGGTAACGATCTGCTTGATCTCATAAGGAGGAATACCTGCACCGATGGCACCGTATGCTGCCAGAGTGGAGGAAGAAGTTACCATAGGGTAGATACCGTGGTCCGGATCCTTCATGGTACCTAACTGACCCTCTAACAGAATGGTCTTGCCTTCCTTCAGTGCTTTATCCAGGAATGCGGATACATCGCATACGAAAGGTGCGATCATGTCACGATACTCATGCAGGGTATTTAACAGCTCTGTGGGATCGATCAGAGGCTTATGATACAGGTGCTCTAAGATGACATTCTTCATCTCGCTGACGCGCTGTACCTTTTCCTCCAGCAATTCATCATCAAATAACTCACTTACCTGGAAACCGATCTTCGCATACTTATCGGAATAAAAAGGTGCAATGCCGGACTTGGTGGAACCGAAGGACTTGCCACCCAGTCTCTCTTCCTCATACTGATCAAATAAAATATGATAAGGCATTACCATCTGTGCACGATCGGATACCAGAATCTTAGGCATGGGAACATTTCTGTCTGTGATAGACTTGATCTCCTTCATCAGGATGGGAATGTTTAATGCCACACCGTTACCGATCACACTGGTGGTATGATTGTAAAATACACCGGAAGGAAGGGTGTGCAGAGCAAATTTACCATAATTATTTACGATAGTATGTCCTGCATTCGCGCCGCCCTGAAAACGTACGATAATGTCCGCTTTCTCTGCCAGCATATCTGTGATCTTTCCTTTTCCCTCATCGCCCCAGTTGGCTCCTACAACTGCCTTTACCATGTTTTCCTCCATTCTTTATCACGCTTCGTGATAAGTCTAACTCAAATCTCTTACTCTTTTGAGAGAACAATGTTTCTCTCACACTGTCTCTTAGTATACAACACTTTGTGATATAAGTAAAATCAATATTTATTATATTTTATATAACCTACATCTATATGACGTTGGGGTCAAAAGTCCACGACTTTGATGCCTACGAATTGCTTCGTGCTATGTGAAACTTAGAACTTCTTCACGAAAGAGCCTATGCTCTGAGTGATCAGAAGTTCTTTTCACATTATTCTCTGCCATCCCAGCAATAGGTACAGAGTCTGTCTCTTCCGATCCCCACAGATTCGATCATGTCATCCAGTCTCTGGAACTGCAAAGTAGTAAAATTCAACTGTCTGCCTATCCTGCTTACCATTTCTTCATACTCCGGCGTATCCGGATCCACATAATTTTTCAGATTGATCTCTCTTCCTTCCTGTTCGATCTCCTTGATCACACGGCGGGTGATCAGATCCATCTCGGAGGAGGATCTGGAGAAGTTCAGATACTTACAACCGTATAACAAGGGGGGACATGCCGGACGGATATGTACTTCCTTCGCACCGCTCTGGTATAAAAATTCCGTCGTCTCTCTCAACTGCGTACCGCGGACAATGGAATCATCAATGAGCAGGAGGCTCTGATCCTGGATCAGGTCATGTACCGGGATTAATTTCATCTTGGCGATCAGATTTCTCTGGGTCTGTATCGTCGGCATAAAAGATCTCGGCCAGGTGGGGGTGTACTTAATAAACGGACGGGAGAACGGAATCCCCGAACGGTTCGCATATCCCACTGCATGGGCGGTACCGGAATCCGGTACACCGGCTACGATATCCGGCTTTACATGATCACGCTCCGCCAGCTTGGCACCACACTGATAACGCATTTTTTCAACACTGATTCCTTCGTAAGAGGAAGAAGGATATCCGTAATATACCCATAAAAAGGTACAGATTTTCATGTCTTTTCCGGGCTGTACCAGCGTCCGCACGCCTTCCGGTGTCACCACTGCGATCTCTCCCGGTCCCAGTTCACGTACCGGCTGGTATCCCAGGTTCAGATAAGCAAAGCTTTCAAAGGAGACGCAATATGCCCCTTCCTTTTTGCCCACGGCCACAGGAGTACGTCCCATCTTATCTCTGGCCGCATAGATTCCCTTCGGTGTCATGATCAGAAGCGTCATGGAACCTTCAATGATCTCCTGGGCATACTGAATGCCCTCTACCAGGTTATCCTTCTGATTCACAATGGCTGCCACCAGCTCCGTGGCGTTGATGTCTCCGCCGCTCATCTCCAGGAAATGGGAATGTCCTTTTGCGAACAGATCCTTTATAATAGCATCGGTATTATTGATCTTACCAACCGTAGTGATGGCATAAGTTCCGTGATGGGAACGCACCATCAGCGGCTGGGGTTCAAAATCCGAGATACATCCGATACCGAGATTACCCCGCATTTCATTGACATCCTTGTCAAATTTGGTACGAAACGGCGCATTCTCGATGTTGTGAATGGCTCTGTTATAACCTTCCTCTTTGCTGTAAACTGCCATTCCGGCGCGTCTGGTTCCCAGATGGGAATGATAGTCTGTTCCGAAAAACAGATCAAATACACAGTCTTCTTTTGCTGCGACTCCAAAAAATCCACCCATTTTAGTTATCTCCTGCTCTCTCTGATATTTCTCCGCAACGCAGAAAACCGCCATTGGCTCTCCTGGTCGAATGACGGATTTCTGTGATGATATGATTTCTATTTATACATTGATCTCTGCCTTTACGCCCAGGAGATCTTTGTTGGCTTCCAGAATCGGATAGATCACGTTCTTCAAGAATGCTTCCACCTGTTCCTTAGAACGTCCGATATACTTGGAAGGATCCATGGATGCCTTCAGTTCCTCCAGCCCCATGGGGAATGCAGGATCTGCGGCGATCAGCTCTAACAGATTGTTTTCTTTTCCTTCTACCTTCACGTTGCGGCCCGCCTCCATGGACAGCTCACGGATACGCTCATGCAGCTCCTGACGGTTGCCGCCTAATTTTACAGCATCCATCATGATATTCTCGGTAGCCATGAAGGGCAGTTCACTCATCATATGCTTCTCGATCACCTTCGGGTATACTACCAGACCGTCTACCACGTTCAGGCACAGGTCCAGGATACCGTCGATAGCAAGGAAGCCTTCGGGAATGGACAGTCTCTTATTTGCAGAGTCATCCAGAGTTCTCTCGAACCACTGGGTAGCGGAAGTGATCGCGGGATTCAGTGCATCCACCATCACATAACGGGACAGAGACGCAATACGCTCACTTCTCATGGGATTACGCTTATATGCCATTGCGGAGGAACCAATCTGATTCTTCTCAAACGGCTCTTCCACTTCCTTCAGGTGCTGTAACAGACGGATATCGTTGCTCATCTTGTGTGCGGATGCTGCAATACCTGCCAGTACGTTGACTACTCTGGTATCCACCTTACGGGAATAGGTCTGGCCGGATACGGGATAGCACTCCTTGAAGCCCATCTTGGCAGCGATCATGGGATCGATCTTGTCGATGGTCTCCTGATCCCCGTTGAACAGTTCCAGGAAGGATGCCTGGGTTCCGGTGGTCCCCTTGGAGCCTAACAGCTTCATGGTACCAAGAACATGATCCAGATCTTCCAGATCCAGAGAGAACTCCTGCAGCCACAATGTTGCTCTCTTACCTACGGTTGTAGGCTGTGCAGGCTGAAAATGAGTGAATGCCAGGGTAGGCTGTGCCTTATACTTATCTGCAAAGTCAGCCAGTTCCTTCATGACATTGATCAGCTTTTTTCTGACTAATTTCAATGCCTCTGTCATCACGATAATATCGGTGTTGTCACCCACGTAACAGGAGGTCGCACCCAGATGAATGATTCCGGCTGCCTTGGGGCACTGCTGTCCGTATGCATATACATGGCTCATAACATCATGACGTACCAGCTTCTCACGCTCTTTTGCCACATCATAATTGATGTCCTCTGCGTGTGCCTTCAATTCCTCGATCTGCTCATCTGTGATGACGGGTTTCCCGTCCTGGGACAGTCCCAGCTCTTTCTCCGTCTCTGCCAGTGCGATCCACAGCCTTCTCCATGTGCGGAATTTCATATCCGTGGAGAAAATATACTGCATCTCCTTACTGGCATAGCGTTCGGATAACGGGCTCTGATATCTGTCTGTACCTGTACTCATTTGTCTTGCTCCTCTTATTTTCTAATTATTACAACTATTCCAAACCCATCCCACACATTCTCAAAACCGTATGTTACACATACTTTCCCGCTGCTTCACAGCTAATTTTGTTCATGTGTGGTATGGTGACCCTATTCGAGTCACCTTGCGAATAAGAAAACTGCTACTTACATGCAAGCATGACGTATCAGTATTTCTTATTCTAAGGGTTTCTGAACAGTCATCTTTTATTTATCAAATTCTCCGCGGATATCTTCCGCAGGCGGTTCCATAGGGTATTTGCCGGTAAAGCAGCCCTTGCAGATGCCGAGCTTACCGCCCACCAGTTCTTCCAGTCTCTCGATCTTCAGATAGTCCAGACTGTCTGTACCGATGAGGTCACTGATCTCCTTCACGGAACGGTTATATGCGATCAGCTGGTCTCTCGCCGGAACATCTGTGCCGAAATAGCAGGGCCACAGAAAAGGCGGTGAGCTGACTCTCATATGGACTTCCTTTGCTCCTGCTTCCCGCAACATCTTCACGATACGGTCGGAGGTGGTGCCGCGGACGATGGAATCATCGATCATGATGACACGCTTGCCCTCCACAGCTTCCCGGATAGGATTTAATTTGACCTGTACACTGCTCTCTCTGCTCTTCTGCTTCGGCTTGATAAAGGTTCTGCCCACATAGGCATTTTTCACAAATCCCATACCGTAAGGGATCCCGGACTGCATGGAATATCCCATGGCAGCGCAGTTACCGGACTCCGGTACGCCGATGACCAGATCCGCATCCACCGGGGAATCCATAGCCAGGAACTTTCCTGCCAGGATACGGGAATCATACACGCTGATCCCGTCGATAAAGCTGTCGGGTCTGGCGAAATAAATATACTCGAAAATACATCTTGCGGTATCCGCAGGCTTCAGCACATGGCTCGTGTCGGACTCGATCCCCTTCTCCGGAGATATGGTCACGATCTCACCGGGTAACACATCACGGACAAATTCAGCTCCTACTGTATCCAGCGCGCAAGTCTCACTGGACAGAAAATAGGTATGGTCTCTCTTACCAATACATAACGGTTTAAAACCATAAGGGTCTCTGGCACCTATCAGCTTCCTCGGAGACATCACCACCAGGGAGTAGGCTCCCTTGATCTTCGTCATGGCTCTGCCCACCGCTTCTTCTACGGATTTGGAATTCAGACGTTCTCTGGCAATATGGTACGCAATGACCTCGGAGTCAATGGTGGTCTGGAAAATAGCTCCGGTGTACTCTAACTCTCTCCGCAGTTCCGGAGCATTGATCAGATTACCGTTATGTGCCAGTCCTAAAGTACCCTTTACATAATTCAGTACCAGCGGCTGTGCGTTCTCTCTGGTGGAACCGCCCGCTGTGGAATAGCGGACATGTCCCACACCGATATCCCCTTTTAACTTCTCGAGGTGTTCCGGTGTAAATGCCTCATTGACCAGTCCCATATCCTTGCTGCTTAAGACCTTTCCTTTCGGTCCGTTTGTATCGCTGACGGCGATACCGCAGCTCTCCTGACCTCTGTGCTGCAATGCCAGAAGTCCGTAATAGATCGTAGATGCCACATCGTGTCCGTCGAAATCGTACACGCCGAAGACACCACATTCTTCCTTTAATTTATCGTTATTTTCTGTCTGGATATAAATGTTGTCCGTCACTTGTAAGCCTTACCTTTCCTGCCCCCGCAAAAAGGAATACCCAAAATTGTTATTTACAGATCCTTTCCTGTCAGCATCTTGTATGCCTGAAGGTATTTGTCGATGGTCTTCTCCACGATCTCCTCCGGCAGCTTCCAGCCCTTTTCGGGATTGGCTTTCAACCAGTCACGGGCGAACTGTTTGTCAAAGGAGGGCTGTCCATGTCCGGGCTCATAGCCGTCTACCGGCCAGAAGCGGGAGCTGTCGGGAGTCAGCACTTCATCTCCCAGTACCATATTGCCGTTCTCATCCAGGCCGAACTCGAACTTGGTATCTGCAATGATGATTCCTTTGGTCAGTGCGTAATCCGCACACTTTTTATAAATAGCGATGGTATAGTCACGAAGCTTGGCAGCATATTCTGCTCCCTTTCCGGGGAAGCGCTTCTCCAGATATTCCACACTCTGCTCGTAGGAGATGTTCTCATCATGATCTCCGATCTCAGCCTTGGTGGAAGGGGTATAGATGGGCTCAGGAAGCTTATCTGCTTCCTTCAGACCTTCCGGAAGCTTGATGCCGCATACGGTACCGTTCTTCTTGTAGCTTTCCCAGCCGCTTCCGGTAATGTATCCACGAACGATGCACTCGATGGGGAGCATGTTCAGCTTCTTGCACATCATGCTGTTGCCGTCAAATTTGGGCTGTCTGAAAAATTCGGGCATATCCTTAACATCAGCGGATACCATATGATTGGGGATCACATCCTCAGTCATATCAAACCAGAATTTTGACATCTGGGTCAGCACAGTTCCTTTCTTCGTTACTGTGTTGTCCAAGATCACATCAAAGCAGCTGATACGGTCAGTTGCCACCATGATCAGGGTATCTCCGTTGTCGTAGATCTCACGAACTTTACCTTCCTTGATCGGTTTCATTTCCTGTACGCTCATACCATCAGTCCTCGCATTCTTATGTTTTTCAGTCTTTTATTGGAATAGGTGTGGGCAAGATAAACCCACACCTAATAGATAAACAGATTTGCGAAAAAAAATCAATATATTTTTACTGCAACTTTCCGATAAATTCCCGAACACGGGCATTTTCCGTTGTAAAAAGTGCTTCGGGAGAACCTTCCTCCACGATCACGCCCTGCTCCATGAAAATGATACGGTCGGAGACTTCTCTGGCAAACTGCATTTCATGGGTCACGATGATCATGGTCATATGTTCACTTGCGAGCTGTCTGATCACCTTTAATACTTCTGCCGTCAGTTCCGGATCCAGTGCTGAGGTCGGCTCATCGAAGAACAGGATCTTGGGCTGCAGTGCCAGTGCCCTGGCTATGGATACTCTCTGCTGCTGTCCGCCGGACAACTGGTAAGGATAGGCATCTGCCTTATCCGACAGCCCTAGCTGCGCTAAAAGCTTCTCCGCCCTCGCCACGGCTTCTGTGCGGCTTACCTTATCCACATGGATCGGCGCATCGATGATATTTTTCATCACGGTATAATGGGGGAAAAGGTTAAAATTCTGAAATACCAGCCCAAAACATTTACGGATCTTATGCAATTCCGCCTTCGATGCATATTCACACTGTATTCTGCCGTTTTTATCCGTTTTCTCCGAAGCTGCCGTCTGTCCTAAATAGATCAGCTCGCCACCGTCCATTTTTTCCAAAAGCGTTGCACAGCGAAGCAGTGTAGACTTCCCGGAACCGGAGGGACCGATAATGGAGACCACCTCTCCCTTTTTCACGGTCAGGGAGATATCCTGTAGCACTCCGGTGCCATCAAAGCTTTTTTTCACATGATTCATTTCTAAGAGGATTTCTCCGTCTGTCTGTTCCATATACGATACTCCTGTCTGTCACCTATCTGTAATAAGATGTCTTCTTCTCCAGGTATTCCATGAAGGATGCCACAACGAGATTGAAGATATAATAGAATACACCTGCTGCCAGCAGCGGAACCACACTGGTCTGTGCTGCTCCGATCTGCTTCGCCACCGTGAACATCTCCGCGATGGAAATGGTAAATGCCATAGAAGTATCCTTGACTAATGTGATGGTCTCATTGGTCACCGGCGGAAGCACCCGCTTCACTACCTGCGGCATAATGATCTTCACGAAGGTCTGTGCCTTACTGTAACCCAGCACCTGCGCAGCCTCATACTGTCCCACCGGAATAGATTCGATTCCCGCACGGTAGATTTCCGCAAAATATGCTGCATAGTTGATCACGAATGCCACGATCACCGCCGGGAAACGATACCCCGTTCCCACGTGCATGCGAAACACATAAAAGGGTGCGAAATACACCACGATGATCTGCAACATCAGAGGGGTTCCTCTCATGATGGATATGTAAATTTTGGAAATAATGCGGATCACCTTACATCCCGACATTCTTCCGAAGGCTACGATCAGTCCAAGAGGAAGAGAGAATAAAAGGGTCAGTACAAATATTTCCACCGTTATCAGAAAGCCCTCTGCCAGCTGGGCACTCATGGTCAGCAAACTCATGAAATCTACTCCTTAATTATCCTGACTTACATCAATTATCTTTTGTTATTTACCGAGGCAGACACTGTCGGTCAGTCCCCACTTTTCAGCGATCTGTGTGAAAGTACCGTCTGCTGCCATCTCATCGAGGGTCTTCTGCACGGTATCTCTTAACTCATCGTTACCCTTCAGGAAACCTACGGCGTACTGCTCTACTGCCAGCTTGTTATCCTCGCCCTGCAGCATAACGAACTTCCCTGCTTCTCTCTGGGCGATCTGGTACTGTGCCACACCGATATCGATGGCTACGGCATCTACCGCACCCTGCTCCAGATCCATGAAAGCAGTGTTATAATCCGCATACTCGATCAGCTGTGCAAAGGAATCACGCAGTGCAATGTTATCGGCATTCTCTTCATCATTCAGTGCAGCCAGTGCGGAAGAATCCTTCTGTACCGCTACAACCTTGCCTGCCAGCTCTTCCTTATTCTGTACACCGGAAGCTGCTGCTACGACGAACACCTGGCTGTTATCCACATAGGGCTCGGTCCAGGTGTAGGCATCCTCTCTGCCGTTCATGGTGAAACCGTTCCAGATACAGTCAATGGCTCCGGAGGAAAGCTCCATATCCTTCGCATCCCAGTCAATAGGCTGCTTTACCAGCTCCCAGCCCTGTCTCTTGCATACTTCCGCTGCCAGATCCAGGTCAAAGCCTACATATTCTCCATTGTCATCACGATATCCGTAAGGGGGAAATTCCGCATCAAAACCTACGGTAAATGTCTTATCAGATCCTTTAGAACCACAGCCGGTAAGAACACCTGCTGCCATGCTGATCGCCAATAATGCCACTAATACTCTTTTCATAATACATCCTCCCGTTCTGCCACTCACTGTTGGCCGCGTGTATACTTTAGCATGGTAAATTGCTAACACGGTGTCATAGTAACATAACGGGAGGGTCTTGTCAATTCTTTATCGGTCGTAACGCTCCACCATTGAGAGGATCTCCTGCGCATATTTCGGATAGAGTGCCGCCACTTCTTTTACTTCATTGCGGGCACTCTCCGCCACCTCCTGATTGTAATCCATCTGTTTACGGAGTGCCTGTCTTCTCTGGATCAGTTCATGGCGGATCTCCACCATCTCACGCTTATCTAAAAGTGCCGCTGTCTGGCTGATCCACCGCTCCGGCATCTGCACGCGGTAATTCGACAGCTGTTCCACCAGTTGTTTCTGATAATACTCCATCTTCGCTTCCGCTTCCGCGAACTGCTTGCGCTCTTCCTTTTCATCCTGGTACAATTTCCAGCGTTTCTCCAGCTTCGCCGCACTGTCCGTATTGTATTTCAGATAGAGATATTCCATCAGCTGACAGTTGTTCACATAGCGGATCTTGACCTTATTCTGTAGCTGAATGATCTTGTTGATGGTCTTCTCCACCCGCTGCAGTTCCCGTCCGGCATCCATATATTTGATGCAGACATAAGAGATGGCAACGGCGCCCGCTCCCACTGCCAGAAACAGTCCGACATAGACATCCATATCAAATCCGAACTGTAAGATTGCCAGCATGATCACGCACACTACCAGTGCCGTAAAAAATATTACCGCCATTCCTCTCTGATTGTTCATCAGGTTCTCGAGTTCGTTCCTCCGGTATTCGTAGGCATGTCTCTCTCCGTCCAGTCTGTGCAGATCCTGTCTGACCAGATTGCCGTATTTTTCGCCCTCACGGATTTTCTGAATTCCTTCTTCGATCTCGTCCTCTCTCTTGCGGATCGCATAGAAGTCCGCATCCCGCATGCGGTTCTTTTTCTCCCGGTATCTGTTGCGCTCCTGCTCGAGACCTGCCAGTTTAGCAGCGGTACTGTTCACCTGTGAGCGCTGTTCCTGGGGCAGAGCCTCAATCTCATCCGTATCCGTCAGATAGGAAGTCACTAACGTATATTCTCCGGTCAGCAGATCGATCTCCTTGGAAGCTTCCGCGATCTGTTCGAGACAGTTTACAATATAACGCTTTCTTTGGTCCTCCTCGTCAAAATTCACGCCGTTCCTTGTATAGACCAACTGCTCCCAGTCTTCTTCCTGCTGTACTGGTTCTTTTTTCTTAAAAAAGCGGTTCCACCATGCCATTTTTTTCTCCTGTCTGTTATACGTTCACACTGGTCCGATAGCTGTTTTTAAGGGCTGTCGTCAGTCTCTCATTCTCTGCATCATACTTCTGTCTGTCTTCTGCCCGCCAGGTACTGCGAAGCTGCAGCTGCCTGTACTCCGGCTGCTGTTCCCATTCCCTGCCGAACTGTTCCATACTTTTCTCCAGTTCCAGGGACTCTGTATAAAACTCCGGATTCTGCGCTGCAAAAGCCACATAGGCATCCTCCGGCAGTTCCATCCGTTTTGCTGCAAGATAGGCGTCCAGATGTACTCTGTCCGGATCCGACTGCCAGGCCTCTCTGAACTGCTCCGCAGCCTTGTCGTACAGCATCAGCCCGGTCAGCGCCACCCCCTTATTATGTAATATAGAGGCTCTTACCTTTCCTGCCGGGAGCTCTCTTCCTTCCGCTTCCAGCGTACTCCAGGTCTCTAACAGCATATCATATCCACGGATGGCAGCAGCGTATTTCCGCTTTTCCACCATATAGTCGATCTGGCTTTTGCGTTTCTCCAGATTGCTGAGTCCGGCTCCCTGCTTCAGCACCTGTTCCACCTGCTTAAGATCCTCTTCACCATACATTCCCACATACTGTAAAATGGTCAGTACGAATACACTTAAGGAACCCTGCTTATGTATCATGGGGTACAGCTGCTTTGCCAGTTCTCTGACCTTACATTCCTCTCCGATCCAGTCTGCCAGTTTGTCGTTCATAATGGACAGGTCTAAGAGGAAAGCATTCTCCTTCAGGCAATAACACAATTCCTCCATGCAGCAGACACTGATCCCCAGTTCTTCCACTGTATAGGCATTTTCACAATATTCACCTACGCACAGACTTGCCCTCATTTCCATTCCTCATTTCCATCCACTTTTAGCTGTCAGCCAGTTCTTTCGTCCGGTCGCTTACAGTTCAATCTCTTCTTTCCAGATATGGTGTGTTGCCGCACGAAATGTGCCAAATCCCAGATCTTCCAGTTCCACCATAAGATGCGTATCATCCCGCATCTCCACACTGATCTTAAGCCTGGTGATTCCCTCCTGCAGTTCCTCGGGGACGATTCTGGCGATCCGGTTCCCCTTGCCTGTCAGGGATGTGATCAGGATCTCCACTGCCCGTCCTTCCAGCAGGTAGAATTCCATGCTGTTCTTCGCTTCGTACCAGTTGATTCCCGCATCAAGAAGCGCACAGTAGGATTCCTCCCCCTGTCGTAAAATCTTCATTCCGATATTGGATTTTAATTTATCATCGCCTAAAAACACATGGTTTTTCCCTGCTTCACTGGGAGCCAGCCGCTCCATCATACTGTAACAGGCACCCTTGCTGAACAGATTGTTACCCTGGAAGACTCTTCTTCCATGACACAGATAGCGTAACGATTCCTTCATCCATTCCTGAGAAAACGCCTCACCGATCAGATAGACCGAAGAGACAATCTGGTTACCGCACAGGCTGGTGGCAATCTCCAACATTTTCTCATCCGATTCCGGCACCGGGAAAGGGAACTCCCGCTCTTCCATATAGGCTACCACCGGCGTGGTATGGCGATTGCATTCCATGCAATAAGTGCGTATGGAGTGCTCCGCGTATTCACACAGCACCGTCTTATGCCGCCACAATTCCTCCGGCTGGTACAGATTATAATAGTAAAAGCTTTCCACATGACTCTGAAAACAGATCTGTTCTGTCTTCAGATGTAACCCCGCCGTTGCCGCAGCAAGTACTTCTAACATACGGGAATCCAGTTCTTCACAGGTGATCATCAACGCCCCGATCTTCTCCGCGTTCGTCACCTGAGATAACAGTCCCAGACTCCGTTTCAGGAAAAGGGTTAACAGCGCCACGGGGTCCAGCGCTGTACCGTCGATCTGCACCGGTTCTCCGTCCCTTGCAAGCTTCAGAAGATTCTCCACCAGGATCCCTTCCTCTTCCTGCGCATATCTTACTGCTTCGCTCCCGTAGAACCACTGATTCACACCCTGTCTTTTGCTGAGTGCCAACGGGATGGTAAATACCTGTGATCCCGCCACGGAAGAAAGTGTTCTGATCTCTTCCCCACTGCCTGCAATATAACAGCTGATCTGCGCATATCTGCTGCCCAGATCATATCCGACTATCACCTTTTCACTTCCCGGCAGCCGCATCTTCCTTCCGCCTCCTCTCTGTTATCCTTTTTGTTATTCTTTTTCAGGTCTCACTGTAAGGTAAACAACCTGTGATCCAGATATTCTCTCCGATAATATTCTTCGATCAGATGATCCAGTGTATCATCATCCTGCAGGGTCATGCTGATCATCATGTCATTGATGATCTCATACTTGCTGTCCGGATTATCATTCATGATATCGCTCTTCTGCAGGCTGCCGCTCTCCGTGAGCTGCTCGCCGCTTTCGGATTCCTCCATAATGTAATACTGAATGTTCTCCCCGAAGAACAATACGAATTCTTTGAAAAATACACCGCTGTACACTTCCTGCATGTACTCCGACAGATAATCCTCCGCCTGACCGTTCTCCTGCATCATCACATAATGGATTCTTGCCCGGACACCGGCTTTGGTATGATATTCCACGATGGTCTTATCCTTCAGCTCCTGAAGTTTGGGCAGACAATCTCTGAATTCCCGGAAAAAGTTCAGATGAATATGATCCCGCATCATTTCCTCCAGGAAATCCCGGATCAACACTTCGTCTTCCCTCTCTATCTTGTCCCGGTTCTCCGCATAGAACTTCAGATACGCCAGTTTACAGATCCGCTGTGTCTCCTCACCCCGCAGGTAAGTATTCCGGATCTCCCGAAAGATATATTCTTCCGTAAGCTTTTCTCTGCAGAAATAGTCACAGGAGCTCTGTACCAGTACGGCTTCCTCGATCTCCTGTCTCGCTCCCTGGGATACATAATAACGGAAGATATCCATTCTCTCTCCCACAAAAGCGCCGGAAAACAGCATCTGTACCAAAATACGCTCACTGAGCTCATAGCAGTCCACATCAAAGGATCTGGCAGATTTCCAGATATCCCGCAACTCCTTCGTAGTTCCCACAGCATAACGCACCAGATATTCCAGAATATTTCCGTTATATTTGCCTCTTCGGAAGGCGGACAGTGCCGCTGCATATAACGCAGGTTCCCCACTGTGTGCAGCCTGTGAGATCAGTGCGTCCGTAAGGCGAAGCAATATTTTCGCATCCGCAAAATACGGTGTATAACTTTCGATCCATTGATATGCCTTTTCATAATTCCCGCGTAACACCAGGAAGCGAAGCAATATCTCCCTCTGCTCCGCAGTGAATTCCCCGCCGTCCAGCTCCTGCAGATATTCATCCAGTGCCTGCATATTGTCCGCATCGAAATAGGCCTGTACCAGTCTTACCGCCTGGTTCCGTCTGAATGCCGGTTCCACGGCATCCGACGTTGCCAGTCTTGCCATCCGCATCAACTTTGCCGAAGACAGTGTCTCTTCTCCCTTGTCATTCTCCGCAAGATACAGATCCAGTTCCACCGTATCCGGCACATAATGTTCCAAAAGCCGCAGATATTTTCCGGGCACCAGCAGCTTTTCCAGGGTATATTCCACATTTTTAAGGAACCGGTTGCCATAAGCATCCTCAAAAGCAAGGGTATATTCATTCCCATAGATTGCCACCCATGCTGTGCCATTTAATAAAGGAATCTCCTTCATCTTCCGGTTGCCCGGCTGACAGACGATCACCCTGCGCATTCTGTCGTCTTCCACTCTGACCAGATGGGCAAACAGAAGCCTTGACAGCGGCTTCGCCATGGCCTCCGTCACGATCGCCGGCGTTAAGAACCGCTGATACAATACCGCCAGGTGTCTGTTGATATGCTGCTTCTGGATCTGATCGATCACAAAACGCTCGATGCGCGGTTCGTAATGTTCATACAGTTCCTCATATTCTTCTCTGTGCTTCAGAAGATAAGCGTATAAAAACGCGCTGTGTTCATAATCCAGATTGTTTTGGAAAGAAAAGTACATCAGAATCACCTTCGGCAGTTCCATAGCGGAATCCATATCCACCGAAGCCATATAATACTCATACAGATTCGTGATCCGCAGGTGACTCTCCACTCCCTTTTGGTACCAGATATATGCGTCCGGTCCGGTTTTGCTGCCCTTGATCAACAGGCTGCAGATCTCCTGGAGAATTCGTACATCTTCTTTCTTCTCATACATTTTTTTCAGAATCCTGCATAGCAGCGGGGAATACTCCCGTACCCTGCCGGACAGATACAAAAGCTGTTCCAACAGACTGTCATTCACAGCTGCGTGCCGCACTCCGAAATGCATCACCTGCAGTTCAAGGCCATTCAGTTTCCGCAAAAGTGCCGGATTCCCGTTTAAAAGTGCCAATGCCTCCAGATAGATCACCGGGCTGGAACAGCCGTACTGGTACTGTTTTTCCAGAAACATCCATTTTCCGGAGGTGGACCGGTTGTATTCCTCCGACAGATACAGCAGAAGCCATGCCACTCTCCAACGGCTCTTGTCATAGCGGTAGATCTGCTCCACCTGCTCTGCGATCTGCATGGTATACTGGGGATCTCTGTGGATCAGTGTCGTCAGATACAGATAATATGCCCACAGTTCTCCACCGGTGGCTTTTTGTGCTTCCAGCATGTCCGCTGCATGATCTAATATCCAGCCTGCTTCGTTGTAACGTTCCTCCGTGATCAGAAGCTGTGCCTGGAACAGTCTCGCCGACACATCCTTCTCATCCATGGTCACCATACGTTCTACCAGTTTGCCGGTCTCTGAGAGCCAGGTGCCCGTGCCGATTTTTTTCAGACGGAATTCTTCGTAATATTTCATGATCTGGGAGATGCACTGCATATGGCTGTGATCTGCATGCCGCACCGCCGTCCTGTCTCCTAACTGTACCATCACCGGGATCTCTATGGAGATATAGGCATTGTAGATATAGATTCTTCCGAAATTTTTACCGGGTCTGCATACACTGCTGTCAATATACACGGGAAGTCTGCACCGGTTGCCGAGGAAATCATCATCACTTAAGCTTTCTTTTTCCGTGAAAACAAACTCTCCCTCGCATTCGATCTGCAGATTGGTATATCCCCAGCCGTTTCTTACAATGGTCAGGCTATTCTCCGACACGCCGTAATTGCCTTCCGTGCGGGGCAGCTTTTTCACCAGTTCCTTCTCTTCCACCAGAAATTCGATCTGTTGCTTTTTATTGATGCAGATCAGGAATTCTTCCATGTTCTGTTCGTTGCCTTCACAGGCGGACAACATCCGGTAGGTTTCATAAAAGTGGGCATCGTTCCCCGTAAACAGCCGTAAAAATTCCGGTCTGTAGAACAACCGCACCGCTTCCTTCCAGTTACTCTTCGCCAGATTCGCGAAATGGAACAGATTTCTTATAGGACCGATGGAAGAATTTAATACGCCATGTTCCACGGTCACCACAAAGGGGAGATTATACTCTCCACGATTACTGACTACTGAAAAAGAGCCCTTCACCACATCCCCTTCTTCCAAATTCTCACCGTGGAAGCAGAAAAAAATTTCTGCATCGGAGCCGGTAAACTGATCTGTCATACATTCCATCTGAAGATGGTCCGAGATCACAGATCCCTTTACATAGCCGTCCGATGCAGAGAGGATGTGAAAAGAGCCCTCATACGCCGTCCCCTGCGACAGCGAAATTTCTATTTTAGAGCAGGAGAATTCCAAAGAACCGTTCTCGTAATCGAAGTTTCCTCCTAAAATTCTATCAATAATCTCCTGCATGTACCTTCACCCGTTCCCTGTTGTCATTTGGATTTATTATATCAAATTTACCAGTTGAGGGCAAGGTGTATACCCGGTTAGTCGAGGTTTAATTTTCGGTTCATGATGTAATAAGATACCCCGTACATGATTGCCGCCAAGAGCAGACTGGTGATCACATTAATATCATAGGCGGAATTGGTGCTCACCGTGATTCCACTGGCACTGTTTGCGACATTGGCACCAAACATGAATGCGCTCTGTACGGTGCTGCCGATGATGGACGACAGGATCGTCACTCCCGCATAGACCAGAATTCCCATGAACCCTTTATGTTTAGAAGACAGCTGACCGATCGTCAGGGCTCCGAACAGGGTGACCATAGTAATGAAAGGTCCTGCCACATAGGTTAAGAGCAGCGTGATCCCATAATGCAACAGATTGATCCCCATCTCTTCTTCGTATGTTCTGCCAAGTTCATAAAAAGCATCTGCCAGAAATTCCCAGATATTCCCATTATATTGTGTCAGTACACTACTCAGTTCACCGATATTTAAAAGGCCTGTCATCAGAGACACGATCAGTGCCGCCACAGAGATACCGATGCCTATCGTAAGGAACAGATACCAGACACCGGAGACCAGTACCTTGCTTAAAAACAGCTGGTTAGCTGTTACCGGCAGGGTGTGGGACAGATAGCCTTCATCCGTATACATACTGCGGTAAAAGCGGATGCCCAAAAAAATCAGCATTCCCCAGGTGGACGCCAGCAGCATGATCACATACAGGATCAGTGTTGCCACAAAGGAAGAGAGTACAAACCAACTCTGTGTCGCATTCATGTTATTGCCGTCCGCAATCTCCGTTACCAGTCCTCCCGGCATGCGTAATACCACGCAGCCGATCACAGTGACCACAAACATTCCAAGGAGCATCAGTACGCCCGCTTTCCAGGTATTTTTCCATTCATATTTCATCAACTTTCCTAACATGCGAATACCTCCCTGAAGTAAGCATCTACAGACTTACCCTTCTCTTCTCTGATATTGTCAACGGATGTATATAACACCAATTGACCGTAGCGCATGAAGATCACTTCATCCAGCACCTGCTCCACATCCTCGATCAGATGGGTGGAGATCAGCACCGTAGCTTCCGGATTGTAGTTGTTGATGATGGTGCGCAGGATGTAATCTCTCGCTGCCGGATCCACACCGGCAATCGGCTCATCCAGAATATACAGACTGGCATTCCGGCTCATAACTAAGATCAGCTGTACCTTCTCCTTTGTGCCTTTGGATAAGGTCCGCATCTTCACAGCAGGGTCAATCCCTAAACTCTTCAGCATCTCTTCTGCACGCTCTCTGGAAAAGTCCGCATAGAAATCCTGAAAATATTCCAGGATCTCCCGGATGGTTTTATTCATCGTCAGATAGGTACGGTCCGGCAGATAAGCCACCTTGCTCTTGGTCATCGGTCCCACATAATTGCCGTCGATCATAATAGTGCCTTCCGTCGGTGTCAGCAGACCGTTCAGCATTTTGATCAGGGTCGTCTTACCGCTGCCGTTTGGTCCCAACAGACCGATGATCTTCCCCTTGGGGAGACTTAACGTCAGGTTATTCACGGCCACATTGGAGCCGTATTTCTTGGTCAGATTCACAATTTCCACAAGATTATTCATTTCTGTTCCCGCCTCTCTTCGTTTTTCATAGACTCACACCTCATCTTAGAGCTGGACCTTGTCGAAGAGATTCCGAATCTCTTCACTCTGATATCCCAGTTCCTGCATGTTGTTGATAAAATTCCGGACATGTCCGACCGCCAGCTGTTCTCTGGTATTCCTGATCAGTTCGGTGTCCTCCGTCACGGTTCTGCCGCTGGTGCGCTGTGTTACGATCAGACCGCTCCGCTCCAGTTCGGCAAATGCTTTCTGCATCGTATTGGGATTCACTGCCGCCACTGTTGCAAGATCCCTGACGCTCGGCAGCTTCTCTCCCGGCCGATATTGACCGGATACGATTTTCCTCTGGATCCGCTCTACCAGCTGCGCGTATATCGGTCTGCCAGCATCTAATTCCCAAGCCATTTCCATCATCCTTTCTTGTTTCTTATTGTCTGTTTCTTGCTGTTTGTTTCTACTGTTTGTTCCTTGCTATCTGTCGCACATCGTTTCTGTCGATGCGCCCTGACTCATTGTATATTTTACTGTATTATTTATTTAATACAATAATACGTCATATTTTTTTATCTGTCAAGAGGTTTTTGAGCTTGTCCGATGAAAATTGTTGGTATTACACTTGTTACAACATGGTAAATTGAGAGTTAATTAAGAAATGCTATCGAATCCCAGTAGCCCGCATTGGGGC